>JBIILT010000177.1:0-4080 GCA_044338355.1 Aquirufa sp. | reverse complement strand
CAGGTTCAATGCCTGACGAAATTAAGGCGCAAGTTAAGGCTAATCTTTGTAAATACGTGCACAAAGCGTATTTTTGCTATTCTATACAAAAGCCGTCTATGTTAAAAACCAAAGTGAAAGTCAGTTCGATTGAAAATCTCTCCGATGCGCGCTATTGTGCTGGAATGGGAGTGGAGTGGTTGGGTTTCTCTTTGGCAATGCCTTTAGAGAAATTCGTAGAGATTCGAAACTGGTTAGCGGGCGTTCAAATTGTAGGCGAATGCGCTGGATTGAAACCAGAGGAGATAAAAACCTTGGTGGCAACACATCAACCAGATGCGATAGAGATTGATTCGAAAGTGAATCTCGTATTGATTCAAGATATTGATTTACCTAAAATACTTCGTGTAAATATCGATTCTGATAATTTACCGGCCTTATTTGCTTCTGCGGCACCCTATGTTTCTCATTTTTTGTTAACAGGGGATAGCCCGGAATCACTTCAAGGAATGGAATCCTCGATTGAGATTTGGGCGGCGCAATATCCGATTATTTTAGGTTTAGAGGTGCCAGAGGAAGATTTAGAGGAATGGGTGGAGCAAACCTCCATTCAAGGTATAGGCTTAACGGCAGGAAAAGAAGACCGTCCTGGTTTTCGCGATTTTTCTGATTTAATGAGTATCTTGGAAAAATTAGAAATCGACTAATATGCTAACTAAGGTAAAGGAAACATACGCTCAGGTAAAAGCCTCGATTTCAGCTAAAATGGTCGTTTTAGGACTATGGATGCTATCAATAGTGAAAAAAGTACTGGGCGAACGTGCGTATAGTTTTTGCCTTGGTTACCTTGTCTTGGGACAAGTATTTGTACAAACGCAAGTTCGTAAGGTTCAAGCCGTTTACGATTCCAAAGTAGACAAGACCAGTCCTTATTATAAGCCCATCGTAAAAGGGTATAAATTTTTCGCAAAATCTGCGTTTTTTGTCTTGATTTATCTCTTAGTCATTGAGACGAATTTCTTCTTTCTAACTGGAGAGATGCCAAGTGTAGACGATTTACAGAATCCTAAATTATCGCAAGCTTCCGAGATTTATTCTGCTGATGGTGTGCTTTTAGGTAAGTTTTTCGCAGAAAATAGAACACCAATCCGCGATTTCAATCAGATTTCACCCTATTTAGTGAAGGCCTTAGTGGCGACAGAAGATGCGCGTTTTTATGAGCATACAGGTATTGATTTTCAAGCCTGGGCTGGGGTCTTAGTGGGAATCGCAAAAGGTGGTGATAGAGGTGGTGGAAGTACGATTTCACAGCAATTAGCAAAGAATTTATTCAAGACGAGAACGAAGAAGGGTTTTGTGAAAACAGGCCTTTTGGGCTACATACCTGGATTAAATAAGTTAATTTATAAATCCAAAGAATGGGTTACTGCCATCAAATTAGAGCGTTTTTATACGAAGGATGAGATCATTCTTTGGTATCTAAATACGGTTGATTACGGTAATAACGCTTATGGAATTAAAGTAGCCTCTAAGACCTATTTCAACACATCACCCGATAGTTTGAATATTCAGGAAGCCGCTATTTTAGTGGGTTTACAGAAAGCAACAACGACATATAATCCGAAGCGATACAAAGGGAAACCTTTGGCAGTAAACAAAGCCTGGAAGCGCCGTAATGTGGTTTTAGCCCAAATGGTGAAAGCTGGTTATCTGCGCAAAGTGGATTACGATTCACTAGCTGTTTTACCTATCGAACTACATGAAAATGAGGAATCTCCCTATGATGGAACGGGTAATTATTTCAAAGTGGCTGTGGCGAAATACCTGAATGAATGGGCCGAGAAGAACGATATTGAATTAGATCTGTACCGGGATGGATTGAAAATTATAACGACCATTGATTCGAAAATGCAAATTTACGCGGAAGAATCAGTCGAAGAAGGGATGCGGGCGACTCAAAGGAATTTTGATAATCACTGGGCAAACCATAATCCTTGGGTTGGCGAAAACGGTCAAGAAATACCCGGATTTATTGATACCGTGGCTAAGCGTACGGAATATTACAAGTATTTATCGGCTCGTTTTCCTACCAATCTGGATTCAGTAAAACACTATATGAAAGATGTTAAGCGAGATATGTGGGTGTATTCTCGTAACGCGATTGGCGAAGAGAAACGTACGATGAGCGCCTATGATTCGATTCAATATTATAAGAAATTCTTGCAGGCAGGTATGATGACGATGGATCCTTTCACAGGCCATATTAAGGCTTGGGTGGGTGGTTTAGATTTTAAATATTTCAAATACGACCACGTAAAACAAGGTCGTCGTCAGCCAGGATCTACCTTTAAACCCTTTGTCTACACCTCCGCTATTGATGGTCCTAAAAACTTATCACCTTGTTATATGATGCGCGACGAGCCATTTGAAATAGAGGTGGAGAATGCAAAAGGCGAGAAGGAAATGTGGCGCCCAGGTAATGCAAACGGTGGTTTCTCTGGCAGAGAGATGCCCATTAAACGAGCTTTAGGTCAAAGTATAAACTCGATTACCGCTCGATTAACCAATGAAGTGGGAGCAGATACCGTGATGTATTATGCGAAGAAAATGGGTATTAAGAGTCCATTAAAGGCTGTGGCCTCGATTGGATTAGGTTCATTCGATGTGAATTTATTCGAAATGATCGGTGCTTATTCTGCTTTTGTAAATGAGGGAATGCACGTAGAGCCTATGTTAGTGCAAGAGATCAAGGATCAGAATGGTAAAGTATTGCAACGTTTCGATCCGACGATGGAGCAGGTAATCCGGAAGGAATCGGCCCAATTAGTTCGTTATATGCTGGAGGGAGTAATCCATGAAAGTGGTACGGGTAGCTCTCTTTTATATGGCGAAGGAGATATTTTATTGCCAAAAGACAATCGCTACGCCCGTGTTTTTGCGGGTAAAACAGGTACGACTTCGAATCATTCCGATGGTTGGTTTATCGGGATGTCGCATAATTTGATTTCCGGAGTTTGGGTAGGGGGAGATGATCGCTCTATTCACTTTAGAACAGGTGCTTTGGGTGAAGGCTCTAAAACAGCCTTGCCTATCTTTAAACGCTTTATGATCAAAGTAGTAAAAGATCCGATGTTAGCACAATACCGTCCAGAACCGTTCGAAAAATTAGATAGACGCGTGGTGAAGAAAGAATTTGATTGTTCAAACGGTTCCTATGCTCTACCTGATTCACTTCAAGTATCAGATGCAGAATTAGACTCCATGAATGCCTTATTAGAAAATACTGCAACCGCGTCCGATTCGACGGGTTCCCCTCAATAAAATGGATAAACACGACATTGCCGCCTATTTCCAAGGCTTACAAGATACAATTTGTGCTGGAATTGCCTCGACAGATGGCGCCGCTTCCTTTAAAGAGGACAATTGGAAGCGAGCAGAAGGTGGGGGCGGACGAACTCGGGTTTTAGCCAAAGGCGCTATTTTAGAAAAAGCTGGAGTGAATTTCTCAGCCGTTGAAGGTCCACTTCATCCTAAGATGGTGACTAGTTTGAATGTAACGGAAGAAGTGGATTTTTTTGCCACAGGTGTTTCCATCGTGATGCATCCAGAAAGTCCTTGGGTTCCTATCATTCACATGAATGTGCGGTATTTCGAATTGAGCAATGAGGAGTTTTGGTTCGGTGGAGGAATTGATTTAACGCCGCACATCATCATCCCTGAACAGGCAAAATGGTTTCATGAGCAATTAAAGGCAGTTTGTGATCGTTTCGATTCGAGCTATTATCCGAAGTATAAAAACTGGGCTGATGATTATTTCTACAGCCCGCACCGTGAAGAGACGCGTGGCATCGGAGGAATCTTCTTTGACTATATAAAAGGTGATAAAGAAACGGTTTTTGAGTTTGTTAAGGCGGTAGGTGAATCTTTTGAGCCTATTTACAGTCATTTGATGCGTTTGAACGCGTCTACAGCATACACACAGGCAGAAAAGGATTTTCAATACATTCGCCGTGGTCGCTACGTAGAATTTAATCTAGTACACGATCGGGGGACTAAGTTTGGATTAGAAACAAATGGTAGAACTGAATCAATCTTGATGAG
>JBIILT010000176.1:0-4086 GCA_044338355.1 Aquirufa sp. | reverse complement strand
GTGAATTGAGCTAAAATTAATTCTCTGTGCCCTAATTAAACATCGTTTGACCGAATGAAATTTACTGTTAATCAAATAGCCCAATTAATTAAAGGAACAGTAGATGGCGATGGATCAGCGAGTATAACGGCGTTTAATAAAATAGAAGAAGGGCAAGTAGGAAGTATATCCTTTTTAGCTAATCCTAAATATGAATCGTACTTATACCCATCTAAGGCAACAGCCATCATTATAGCTAACGATTTAGTTTTAAAAGAAAAGCCTCTAGCTACCTTGATTAAGGTAAAAGATCCCTACGCTGCCTTTACTATTTTACTTCAGAAATACCAAGAATTTACCAGCGTTAAAGAAATAGGAATTCAGCAACCCAGTTTTATTGCAGATGATGCTAAAACAGGCTTAAACCTCTTTTTAGGGCCATTTTCTAGCATAGGAAAAGGCTCCAGTATAGGTAATGATACCTATATTTCAGCACATGTAACCATTGGAAATAAAGTGACAATCGGTAATAACTGCATTATTTACCCTGGTGCTGTCATTTATAATGATTCTATTATTGGAAACAATTGTACGATTCATGCGAATGCAGTCATTGGTTCTGATGGTTTCGGTTTTGCCCCTCAAGCTGACGGTACATTTTCAACCATTCCTCAATTAGGAAACGTGGTACTCGAAGATGGTGTAAGTGTAGGTGCAAATACGACCATTGACCGCGCAACGATGGGTTCAACCTTAATCCAAAAAGGAGTTAAAATTGATAATTTAGTTCAAATTGCGCACAATGTAGAAGTCGGCGCAAACACTGCCATAGCCGCCCAAACCGGCATTTCTGGTTCTACCAAAATCGGCCAAAACTGCTTAATTGGTGGTCAAGTGGGGGTAGCAGGACATATTACCATTGCAGATAAAACGAGTGTTACTGCCCAATCAGGAGTAACGAAAACTGTTCGAAAAGAAGGGCAAATCCTCGGTGGAACACCGGCCTCCCCTAATAGTGAATATTTGAAACGTAATGCTTTATTACGTCAATTACCAGATTTATTAAAACGATTAGAATCATAATTTCGCGTATGAACAATAAGCAACATACTATTACCAATGCTGTAACCCTATCTGGTATAGGTTTACATACTGGCGTAGTTGCCAACCTGACATTTTTACCCGCTCCTGCAAACCACGGGATTAAATTCCAGCGTGTTGATTTACCCGGTCAACCCATCGCAGATGCAGACGTAGACTATGTGGTGGATACCTCACGCGGAACGACCATTGAGCACAATGGCGCTCGCATTAACACAGTCGAACACGTTTTAGCAGCACTAGTAGGTTTAGAAGTTGATAATATATTAATTCAATTAGACGGTCCAGAACCTCCTATTATGGATGGTAGTTCTATCAAATTTGTAGAGGCATTAAAAGACGCGGTTCCGGTAGAACAAGATGCGCACCGCAAATTCTTTGAAATTACGGAGGAAGTACGATTCAAGGATTTAGAAAATGGAATTGAACTAGCAGCTTTACCGCTAAACGATTACCGCATGGCGGTTATGGTGGATTATAATTCCAAATTTCTAACAAGCCAACATGCTAATTTGAGCCATGTTTCTCAATTCGAAAAAGATTTTTCTATGTGCAGAACCTTCTGTTTCGTGCATGAAATAGAAGTTTTATATTTAGCTGGATTAATTAAGGGTGGTGATTTAAATAATGCTATCGTTATAGCTGATAAAGATTATTCTGAAGCCGAATTAGCCCATTTATCCGAAGTTTTAGGTAAACCAAAAATCTCTGTTTCTAAGGAAGCAGGTATTTTAAATAATACAAACCTGCATTTTAGCAACGAGATGGCTCGCCATAAATTGCTAGATTTAATGGGTGATTTAGCGTTAGTGGGTCGACCTATTAAAGCACAAATTTTAGCTTCTCGGCCAGGACACGCGTCTAACGTTGAACTGGCGCGTAAGATCAAGAAATTGATGTTAGACGCAGAGAAAAACAAAGTGCCTACTTACGACCCTAAGCAACCTCCTATTTTCACGCACGAACGCGTTTATGAACTTCTTCCGCATCGTTACCCATTTCAAATGATTGACAAAATCATTTATTTAGATGACAGTAGTGTAGTAGGAGTTAAAAATGTGACGATGAATGAAAACTACTTCATGGGCCACTTTCCAAACAATCCAGTTATGCCAGGCGTTATGCAGGTAGAGGCAATGGCTCAAACGGGTGGAATCCTAGTATTAAGTTCAGTAGAAGATCCAGAGAATTATTGGCCATATCTGGTGGGAATTGAAAATTGCCGCTTTAGAAAAAGTGTTATTCCTGGAGATACCATTATCTTTAAATGTGAGCTTCAAGCCCCTATTCGTAGAGGAATTGCTAAAATGACAGGTAAGGCATACGTAGCAGGCCAAGTGGTGTGTGAAGCTGAAATGACAGCTAGTTTAGTTCGTAAATCGTAAGATTATTCATATGATTCATCCATTAACCCATATTGATCCACAAGCCAAAATTGGTGCTAATGTTAGTATCGAAGCATTCACCTCTATACATGCAGATGTTGAAATCGGTGAAGGAACTTGGATTGGATCAAATGTGACTATTTATCCAGGTGCTCGCATAGGTAAAAATGTAAAAATCTTTCCTGGTGCTGTTATTTCAGCAATTCCACAGGATTTGAAATTTGGTGGAGAGGTAACGACCGCAGTGATTGGTGACAATTCTACTATACGCGAGTGTGTGACTATCAATCGTGGGACATCTGATAAGATGAAGACTGTCATTGGTCAAAATTGCCTTATCATGGCCTATGTTCACGTAGCACATGATTGCTTGATTGGCAATAACTGCATTTTAGCCAATTCTGTGCAAATGGCAGGGCATGTTACAGTGGGAGACTTCGCTATTATTGGGGGCTCATCCGCTATTCATCAATTTGCCACCATCGGTCAGCACGTAATGATATCAGGTGGATCATTAGTTCGAAAAGATGTCCCTCCTTTCACCAAGTCAGGGCGTGAGCCATTAACTTATGCAGGTATTAACTCGGTAGGTTTACGCCGACGTAACTATACAGACGAGCAAATTAATGTCATTCAAGAAGCCTATCGCTATTTGTATTTAAAAGGATTAAATACTAATGCAGCTATTGAAGAAATTGAAACACAATTGCCTAATACGCCTGAGAGAAACGAAATTCTCGAATTTATAAAAAATTCAGAAAGAGGGATTATGAAAGGCTAATGAAATATGGATATTCTTGTTCAAGATCTTTTCAAAAAATTTAGGCAAGAATTTGTCATTAAGTCCTTCAGCTATACTTTCCAAACTGGTCAATCATATGCTATAACTGGCCCTAATGGCTCAGGAAAATCAACTTTATTACAATTAATTGCTCAATTTACTCTTCCAAATTCAGGAACAGTGAAAATGTCAGGTATCGATTCTGACTTGGTTTATAGCCAAATTACTTACGCAGCTCCTTATGTTGAATTAATTGAGGAGTATACGCTACCAGAACACCTTGAAATTTTAGTAAAGAATAACTACTTGCCTTCTTCGGTTACGATAGAAATGCTAGAAGATTTCATCGATTTAAAACCTGATCGTTTCAAATTAATAAAAAACTATTCTTCTGGCATGCGTCAGAAAATCAAATTGGGGTTTGCACTCTTGTCCGAAAGACCTGTATTGCTATTAGATGAACCCACTACTAATTTTGATGAAAAGGCAAAACAATGGTTCTTTAATAAGTTAGAGAAACAGCGTCACAAACTTATTATCCTTGCCTCTAACGAAGCAAGAGAAATTGAATTTTGTACCAACAAAATAGCAATACTCGATTTTAAATAAGAAAACGCAATCGCCATCGAGTGATTCCCCATATGGCTACAATAAATCCACTGAAGTAAAGCAGATCTCCGAAATTAACTACTCCCATGCTCATCCGATCATAATGGGAGGATAAATTGACGGCTTCTAAACCTAGCTCTCTAGAACCCTGCCACATCGCAAAATTCAAAGCAAGACCCAAGATAAAGGCGACCGGTTGTTTTTTCGTAACACTGGAAGCTAATACATCCA
>JBIILT010000175.1:0-4109 GCA_044338355.1 Aquirufa sp. | reverse complement strand
TGGAGCATCCGTGTTACGTAATTGCTTATAGATAACTTCTACCGCCTCTTTCTCCGAGTTCGAAGTATCTTTTTGTAATGTATTGTAGATGATGTTGTAATCAGTTACGTTCGCATCATCTTTGTGTAAGATGATAGTGCTTGATCCTGATTCCAAAATCGTCTCGATCTCGTTCTCCGTAATAACGGTATCACGCTCGATCAAGATTTCGTTACGGTCGATAGAAACTACCTCACCTGTATCTTCATCTACGAAGTCTTCCTGCCACGTTTTCAAAACCCTCGCAGCTAAGCGACGTCCTACCGTAGTTTTCAAGTTTTTCTTGTCCACCTTCATTTCTTCAGCTAGGCCAAATAAATCAAGGATGTCCTTGTCATTACCATAACCAATCGCACGAAGCAATACAGTCACTGGGAATTTCTTTTTACGGTCGATGTACGCATACATCACATTGTTAACGTCCGTTGCAAATTCAATCCAAGAACCCTTGAATGGAATGATACGAGCCGAATACAATTTAGTTCCATTCGTATGCTTCGATTGCGCGAAGAATACACCTGGCGAACGGTGCAACTGAGAAACGATTACACGCTCAGCACCATTGATCACGAATGATCCACGCTCTGTCATGTAAGGGATGTTTCCTAAGAATACTTCCTGTTCGATGGTTTGGAAATCTTCGTTGTCTGTATCATTACAGATCAAGCGTAGTTTCGCTTTTAAAGGTACTGAATACGTTAAACCGCGGTCGATACACTCGTCTACCGAATACTTCGGCGGATCTACAGAGTAGTCAACAAACGACAAAACAAAATTTTCCCGCGAATCCGCGATTGGAAAATTCTCAGCAAATACTTTAAATAAACCTTCGTCAGTACGATTCTCGGCAGCTGTCTCTAGCTGGAAAAAATCCTGAAAGGATTTGATTTGGATATCCAGAAAATCTGGATAATCGATCACAGACTGCGTTTTTGCAAAGCTGTGTCTTCCGGTGGCAGTGATGTTACTCAAGGCTTTATACGTTTTAAATTAAATGAATAAGTACCCTCTGGGCACAATTTAAAGCTGAAATGCCTCGTAGATGAAAAAATGATTCCCCTTTGCGCTTCCCCTACGATAAAGGAATTGTGTTTCAGAAATCATTTCTTTTTGGATAGGCCCGAAGGCTTGTACCCTAAAATAGCCTGCAAAGGTACTGATAATTTTTTAGGATGCAAGGGGGGTGTGGAATTTTTGTTTGAACTTACCTCATGAGATTAGAGATAGGAGAGTATAGAGTAGAGATAACCTCTATTTTATCTCTACTCTCTACTCTATAATCTATACTCTCATATTTTGATGAAATCCAAACTTATGTATTACCTCCGCTTCATCCTCGCCTACACCCACGATGAGATTAAAGGGATTTTCGTTCTCTTTATTATGATGGGAATCTATGCGCTCTATTATATAGGAAAAGAATACTATAGTAAAGAGCAGGAAAAGCTGGACTTTAATCCGGTGGCTTGGGAGGCGAATTATAAGGAGATAAGTCCGAAGGTGTTCGTGGCGCGAAAGTTCGGAGACTATAAGTCCGGGGGCCGGGGGAAAGGTTGGGTTGACTATACAAGTCATAAGTCCGGTGGGTTTAAGTCCGGAGTTCGGAAGAAACAACAAGCCATCGACATTAATACCGCGGATTCGACGGCTTGGGTGGCGTTGAATGGGATAGGCCCTGGCTTTGCGAAAAGGATTATGACCTATCGGGAGAAATTGGGTGGGTTTTACCAGGTGGATCAATTGAAAGAGGTGTATGGTTTGGACTCGGTTTGGGTAAATGAAAATAAGGCTTTATTAAAGGTGGGTGCCGGGGTGTATCGGTTTTTGAAGATTAATCAGGTGGAATGGAAGGATTTTAGGCATCCGTATTTGCCTTATGGTCAGTCGAAAGTGATTTTGGCCTACCGAAAACAACATGGCGCGTTAAAGGATTTCGAGGCTTTGGAAAAAATACAATTATTAGATCTCGTGGCGTGGAGGCGGCTGAGGCCCTACCTAAGTTTTGCTCCTTGATAATATTCAGAAAACCCGTAATTTAGCATCCTATTTAATACACATCAACGAAACAATATGTCCTCAGGAGTTTTTCAAGTACCTACACCTGTGAATGAGCCGATTTTGCAATACGGCGCGAATTCAGCGGAGAGATCCAAATTAAAGCAAGCCCTTTCAGATTTGCGAAATCAACAAATCGATGTGCAGATGCGTATCGCAGGTCGTTCTGTGAAGGGTGCCAAAAAAGTCGCCATGACTTGCCCGCACGATTACCAACATGTTTTGGGTCATTATTACGAAGGTGGAAAAGCAGAGGTTTCTCAGGCGATTGACGCGGCTTTAGCGGCTAGATCTGCTTGGGCATCGATGCCTTGGGAGGATCGCGCGGCGATTTTTTTGAAAGCGGCAGATCTTTCGGCGACTAAATATAGAATGCAATTAAATGCACGTACAATGTTAGGTCAATCGAAGAATGCCTACCAGGCGGAGATTGATGCGGCCTGTGAGTGGATTGATTTCTTACGTTTTAACGTGCATTATGCACAACAGATTTATAGCGAACAACCGATTTCGTCGCCTGGCGTTTGGAATCGTTTGGAATATCGTCCTTTAGAAGGATTCGTTTATGCGTTGACTCCCTTTAACTTCACGGCGATCGCGGGTAATTTACCAGCAGCGCCAGCCTTGATGGGGAATACGGTGGTTTGGAAGCCGTCGCCTACGCAGGTTTATTCGGCGGGATTATTAATGGATATTTTAGAGGAGGCAGGTTTGCCGGCAGGCGTTATCAATTTAGTGTTAGCGGATGGCCCGGAAGCAGGGGAGGTTATATTCTCTCACCGTGACTTTGCGGGGATTCACTTTACGGGATCGACAGGGGTGTTTCAGACGATTTGGAAGAATATAGGCCAAAACATCGCCAACTATAAATCGTATCCACGCATCGTGGGTGAAACCGGTGGAAAGGACTTCGTTATAGCCCATTCCTCTGCAGATCCAAAAGCTTTAGTAACGGGTTTAGTCCGTGGCGCCTTTGAATACCAAGGCCAAAAATGCTCCGCAGCCTCTCGCGCCTACATTCCAGCTTCTTTATGGCCAGCGGTTGAAAAGCAATTGAAGATAGATTTAGCGGCTATTAAAATGGGCGGAACAGAAGATTTTGAAAACTTCGTAAACGCAGTGATTGATGCGAAAGCTTTTGCTAAAATCACCTCCTATATGAGTGAAGCCAAAAAATCACCAGAGGTAACAGTCGTTTCTGGTGGAAACTTCGATGATTCGAAAGGCTATTTCGTGGAACCTACGGTCCTATTAACGACGAATCCGACCTACCGCACGATGGTGGAGGAGATCTTTGGCCCGGTGCTAACCATTTATGTATATAAAGATGCGGATTGGACATCGGTCTTGACTTTAGTGGATTCGACTTCTGCGTATGCCTTAACGGGTGCGATTTTCGCGCAGGATAAATACGCCATTTTAGAGGCGATGAAAGTTTTAGAAAATGCAGCCGGAAACCTCTACTTAAATGATAAGTGTACGGGAGCCGTGGTGGGCCAGCAGCCTTTTGGTGGGGCACGCGCCTCTGGAACGAATGATAAGGCCGGTTCTTACTTGAATTTATTGCGCTGGGTTTCGCCGCGCACGGTGAAGGAAGTTTTCGTTTCTCCTACGGACTTTAGGTACCCATTCTTAGAAAAGTAATAATTCTTTTATTGCCAAAAAAAGGCCAAATCCTCGCAGAATTAATTTTTGCGAGGATTTTTTATTTTTTCTTTCCGTTTTTTCTCTTTGATTTTCAGTGTTTTAGCCAATTCTAACTAAAAAGTTTCGCTGGCAGACTTGCGTTTAAAAAATTAATCCTACATCTTTGCACTCCCAATCGCTAGGAACAGAAGGTTCTTAGGGCAAGACTGAGAGTAGATCGAGTGATTAAATTCACGACAAGGCGGGTTGCTTTGTAAGATTTATATCGAGGTACAAGAGTTCTTTGACGTGTTGATAGAAATAAAGAAGAGATACTGTGTTTAAATCACAGTGTCGAAATAATAGCATTCAAGACAAGGATGTAGACA
>JBIILT010000174.1:0-4115 GCA_044338355.1 Aquirufa sp. | reverse complement strand
AGCCCGTCATCCTTTCCCTGGTCCAGGTTTAGGAATTCGTATTTTAGGCGATATTACCCCAGAGAAAGTCGATATCTTACAAAAAGTAGATGCGATCTTTATTAATGGATTGAAAGAAGACGGTTTGTACGACCAAGTTTGGCAAGCAGGTGCGATCCTTTTACCTATCCAATCGGTGGGTGTTATGGGGGATGAGCGTACGTATGAGCAAGTGGTTGCCTTACGTGCTGTTTCCAGTGTGGATGGAATGACCGCAGACTGGTGCCATTTGCCTTATGAATTCTTAGGTCGTATTTCGAATGAGATCATCAATAAGGTCAAAGGGGTGAATCGGGTGGTGTATGATATTTCGAGTAAGCCGCCGGCGACGATTGAATGGGAATAAATTCTTGTGTGAGTACGAAAATGTGCTGCGCAATATTTTCTTAACTCCACACAAGAATTTATTTCTATTGTGCTGCGCTATATTTTTAGAGTAGAGATAAGAGAGTATAGAGTAGAGATATAGTTTAAAAGGGATCGAATTCGATCCCTTTTTTTGTTCGTATGTGAAAAATCATTTCAAAACGTATCGCCGCAGGCGATTCCAAATCTCTACTCTCTACTCTATTATCTCTTCTCTAATTTTGCTTCGCAAAAAGATCAACTAGATAAACCACCGTCTCCGTCGCCTTCTGCATATCCTGCACCGAAACCCATTCCTGCTTACTGTGGAAGGCATGTTCACCGGCGAAGATGTTTGGGCAGGGTAATCCCATAAAGGTTAGACGCGAGCCATCGGTACCTCCACGTATACTGGTTGTTTCGGCTTTAAGTCCGGCTAAACGCATGGCCTCCATGGCAAGTTCTATGCATTCAGGGTGATGGACTAAAACTTCATTCATGTTGCGGTATTGCTCTGTTTGGGTAAAGGTGGCGGTTGAATTGGGGTACTTGCGCAAGACCATTTCTGTGATTTGTTGGATGATGAATCCATACTCGCGAAGTTTTTCGGTTTCAAAATCACGTAGGATAAATTCGATGGTCGCTTCTTCCACGCTGCCTGAGATGTCAGTGGGGTGGATGAAGCCTTCTTTTCCTTCGGTGGTTTCGGGGCTGAGACGGTCTTTGGGTAGGGTGTTAACGATTTCTGTGGCTATTTTAAGGGCGCTTTCCATACGGCCTTTGGCAAAACCCGGATGCTGTGAAACGCCTTGAATTTTAACGACGAATCCATCTGCTGAGAAGGTCTCGTTTTCTAAATGTCCACGCTTCTCGCCGTCTAACGTGTAGCCATATTTGGCATTAATCTTCTCCATATTCACGTGATCCGTTCCGCGACCGACTTCTTCGTCAGGGGTAAAAAGAATCGTGATGGGTCCGTGAGGGACTTCTGGGTTCGAATAATAGAAAGCCGCGACATCCATAATTTCTGCTACACCAGCCTTGTTATCAGCTCCTAAAAGTGTAGTTCCACTGGCTGTTATGATGTCATTTCCGATTTGCTCTGCTAAATCTGGATGTTCAGCTAGGCGAATGACGATGGAAGGGTCATCAGGTAAAAATAAATCTTGACCATGGTAATAGGGATGAATAAGGGGTTTTACACCTGCTCCCGAGCAATCTGGAGACGTATCCATGTGGGCACAAAAGCACAAGCCAGGAACTTCGTGATTAACGTTAGAATCTAGTTGAGCATATACATAGCCAAATTCATCGAGGTGCGCGTTTTGAATGCCCAGGGATTGTAATTCTTGAACTAAAATTTTTCCGAGGTTTTTTTGTTTTTCCGTGGATGGACTACTGCTCGAGTGGGGGTCGGATTGGGTGTCTATTTGGACATAATTTAGAAAGCGTTCCTTTGATGTAAAGGCGTAATTTTTTATCAATTCCGAGAGTTGCGGCATAAAATTCAAATTATATTGAAATATTATAAGAAAAAATTGTCTTTAATAAATTTATTTCTCGAGGATTTATAAAGGTACTACACCTTTAAGAATTACGTATTATCTTAGTGGCTTGAATTTTATAAGCCTACTATTACTATGTCACAAAATGCTATTGTTAACCTAGATGGCCAAACGTTTGAATTTCCTACTTTCATAGGAACACAAAACGAAAAGGCAATCGACATTGCGAAACTTCGCGATTTAACTGGATACATAACCTATGACCCGGGTTTTAAAAATACGGGTGCAACTAAAAGTGCTATTACATTTTTAGATGGAGAAGAAGGAATTCTGAGACACTGTGGTTACAGTATTGAAGAATTAGCTGACAAAGCTACCTTCCTAGAAGTAGCTTATTTATTGTTAAATGGTGAATTGCCTACACAATCTCAATTAGATGCTTTCGAAGCTGCGGTGAAAAAATACACGGTGACTAATGAGGCTTTATTGAAAATGGAGCAATTAATCCCTACTTCTACACACCCGATGAGTGAATTATCTGCTCTTGTGGGTTTAATGGATGGTCAATATAATCCTGAAGAAACAAGTGAGAATATCTTTCGTTTAATTGCTGCTATGCCTATTTTAGCGGCATGGAATTATAAAAAATCGATCGGAGAAGCAGTAGTAGCACCAGATCAATCTTTGGACTATTGCTCTAACTTCTTAAAAATGATGTTCGCTAAACCAGGCGAAGATTATAAAGTAGACCCAGTTGTTTCTAAGGCATTGAATAAATTATTAATTCTACATGCAGATCACGAGCAAAATTGTTCCACTTCTACGGTTCGTTTGATCGGTTCCTCTCACGCAAGTATATTTTCTAGTATTTCAGGTGGTATACTAGCATTGTTTGGTCCATTACATGGTGGGGCAAATCAAGCAGTAATCGAAATGTTAGAAGAAATCAAGCAAGCGGGTGGAGATACTTCTAAGTTTGTGGCGATGGCTAAGGATAAGACTTCAGGCTTCCGTTTGATGGGCTTTGGTCACCGAGTTTATAAAAACTTTGATCCTCGTGCGCGTATTATTAAAGTTGCTGCCGATGATGTGTTGACTGCTTTAGGTGTAAAAGATCCGGTTTTAGCGATTGCTCAGGAATTAGAGGCTGCGGCTTTAAGTGATGAGTATTTCGTAGCACGTAAATTATATCCAAATGTAGATTTCTACTCAGGTATTATCTACCGGGCATTAAATATACCTACGAATATGTTTACGATCCTTTTTGCGATTGGACGTCTTCCAGGTTGGATTTCTCAATATAAGGAAATGATGACAAATAAAGACCCTATCGGTCGTCCTCGTCAAATCTATGTAGGTTCTCCTGAACGTGCATTTGTTGACATTGCGAAGCGATAATCTCTCTTTAGATACAGGAAAAAGCCTCCGGATTCGGGGGCTTTTTTGTTTTACCTGTTTTCGACCTAGCTTTGTATCCTTATGCGGATAGTATTTTTTCTATTTTGTTGCTTTTCCTTGAGCGCTCAAATTCAAAAAGGGCAAGCCTCTTTTTATTCTAATCGGTTGAAAGGGCATCGAACGAGTAGCGGGGAGAAATACAATCCGGCTAAATTTACGGCAGCACATCGGAAACTACCGTTTAATACCTGGGTGGAGGTGTATATGCCCAAAACAAAGAAGACCACTTTTGTTCGAATCAACGATCGAGGACCCCATAGTCGTAAACGAATTATTGATCTTTCTAGGGTTGCGGCCAAGGATTTAGGACTAATTCCCTACGGTTTCTCTATGGTACATATCAAACCAGTAAAAGAAAAGTCTCGAATAGATTCCTTGAATGCTATGGAATCTGCAGAAATTTATGAGTTTGAACCGAAATCTGCCATTCAGGATTCGCTTTCACAAAATCCACGATAAGCGGATTCATTTGATCTTGCTTAGACCATTCAGGCTGCAAATAGAGTGCAGCGTTAGTGGGTAATTTCGTGGCCCAATCTTGTGCCCATGGTATGTCCGAAGGGTGATTCACCACTACTTTCAATTCATTAGTCAGGGCTAAAATGCCTTCGTTAGGTGCTTTGAACTTCTTAGGAGAGAAGCAAACCCAATCCCAGGTTCCTGTAATTTTTTCTGTAACACCAGATGTTTCGATGTGGGTTCTAAATCCTGCCTCTTTTAACGTTTCCGTTAAAGGGGTTAAATCATGCATTAAAGGCTCACCTCCAG
>JBIILT010000173.1:0-4116 GCA_044338355.1 Aquirufa sp. | reverse complement strand
ACCTTAATCGGTTTATTGCAAAACCCCTCCTTGTATGATCCACGCATCAGACCGGAAAGGACTCTTGCTCGTCGGAATACCGTTTTAGGTCAACTAGCTAAATACGAGTACCTAACGGAAGAGGATGCCGAAAAGATGAAAGCCGACCCTTTGAATCTTCGCTACAAAGTGGAGAATCAAAATACAGGAGCAGCACCCTATTTACGCGAATCGATTCGTAAAGAGATTCTAGGCATCCTTGCTGAAATCAACAAAGATCGGCCAGAGGATCAGCAGTTAAACCTCTACACGAGTGGCTTACGTATTCACACGAGTATTGACTCGAGGATGCAGAAATATGCTCAAGATGCGGTACAAGAGCATATGAAAGCGGAGCAAATCGCTTTTAATCAACATTGGGCAGGCAGAAACCCTTGGGTAAATGAGAAAATGCAAGAGCTGAAAGGCTTTATTTCAACAGCGATGAAACGTACGCAGCGTTACCGCGATTTGATGGAAGCCTACAATAATGATGAGATGAGGGTTTGGGAAGAATTAAAGCGCCCTATTAAAATGACTGTATTCTCGTATCATGGAGACATTGATACCACGTTAAGTCCACTCGATTCGATGCGTTATTACAAACGAATCCTGAACATTGGTATGATGTCGATGGACCCTACAAATGGTCACGTCAAAGCCTGGATTGGGGGTATTAATTATAAGTATTTTAAATATGATCATATTTCCCAAAGTAAGCGTCAACCGGGATCTACCTTCAAGCCTTTTGTTTATGGGGCTGCCATTGAAAACGAAATAGCCACACCTTGCGACAAGTATGTAGATGAACCCGTGACATTTGGGACAGAGGATGGACTAACGAATGACACCTGGACTCCCCAAAATTCAGATGGCAAATACAGCTATGAAAATTTAACGCTTCGCAGGGCCATGGGGCGCTCCATTAATACGATTTCAGCTAAATTAATGAAGTCAATGGGCGCGAGTAAAATTGCTGATTTTGCGCACAAAGCAGGTATTACGAGTTCCCTTTATGAAGGTCCTTCACTCTGCTTAGGTACGTCAGAAGTGTCCGTATTTGAACAGGTCTCTGCTTATAGCACTTTCGCTAATGGTGGTGAAAAAATCGACCCCATCATTATCTTAAAAATTACCGATAAGAATGGGGTTGTATTAAGGGAATTCTCCCCAACAGCTAAAGCAGTCATGAAGCCAGAGACTGCCTATTTAATGACCTTTATGCTGCAAGGTGCAGTTCGTGAACCCGGTGGAACGGCAGAGGGCCTTAACCGAAGTTCAATAGCAGCTGGTAATGAAATAGGCGCTAAAACGGGTACCACATCCAACTTCTCTGATGGTTGGTTTATGGGGGTCACGCAAAAGTTAGTAACGGGAGTATGGGTAGGTGGAGATGACAGGAGTATCCACTTCCGAAATATTCAATTAGGTCAAGGGGCTAAAATGGCCATGCCTGCCTTCACGAAATTTATGGAAAAAGTCTATGAAGACAAATCTCTAGCGCTAGACGGATACCAGAAAATGCCCTTTATTAAGCCAGAAAACATCGCGTTTGACTTCAGCTGTGTGGGAGGAATCGGTGGGGATTCTACCCTCATCAATTCAACAGCAACCGCTATTCCGGAATAATCGAAGACTTTCTGAATTTAATTTTGACCTATGTCCACCTTTGACCCTAAAGTCATCCTTCCTACTTTACCCGAAGATCCAGGGGTTTATCGCTATTTCGATGAAAGCGGGACGATCATCTATATAGGAAAGGCGAAGAATTTAAAAAATCGGGTTAGTTCGTATTTCACGAATACGAAAGGCAAGGATAATAAGACAAGGCGGCTCGTTTCCCAAATACGAAACCTAGAGTTTACCATCGTTCACTCGGAATTCGATGCACTTTTGCTCGAAAACACGCTGATAAAGCAGTTTCAGCCGAAGTACAATATCTTATTAAGAGACGACAAGACCTATCCCTTTATTTGTTTAACCCGCGAGCGTTTTCCGCGCTTGATTACGGAGCGAAGAATTAATCATTTGCTGGGGACGTTTTTTGGGCCCTATGCGAATCCGAAATTAATGAATGCCTTGCTCGAGATGCTCCACCAGTTGTATCCACTCAGGACCTGTGCGCTGAACCTAAAGGAGTCGAATGTGGAGGCGGGAAAATACAAGGTTTGCTTGGAATACCACATTGGGAATTGCAAAGGCCCTTGTGAGGGTTTGGAACAGGAGCCGCGCTACATGGAGTACATCGATCAAGTGTCTCAGATTTTGAAGGGTAATTACCAAAAAGCGAAAAGCTTCTTTATAACCCAGATGCAGGAGGCCTCCACTCGAATGGCCTTCGAGCAGGCACAGGAATGGAAAGAGAAATGGCAGTTATTAGAGAACTTCCAGGCGAAGTCGACCGTGGTGAATCCGTCGATCCACGATGTAGATGTGTTTTCGATAGTGTCAGATGAATCTTTGGCCTATATCAACTTTATGAAGGTCATCAATGGGACGATTTTGCAGTCGCAGACCTGGGAGGTGAAAAAGAAATTAGAGGAGGATGAGGCGGAGTTGTTGACGATGCTGATTTGGGAGAAGCGGGATCAGTTTCAGAGTAAGGCCAAAGAAATTATTACCAACATTCCCATGTCGATCGAATTCGAGGGCGCGAAAAATACGCTGCCGAGTCAAGGAGATAAGCGAAAGCTGTTGGATATGTCACTAAAGAACGTCTTGTACTTTAGAAAAGAGAAAGCAGATCGCAAGGCAGCAGAAGAAAGCGGCGGCGATCGCAAGATGCGTGTGATGATCAAATTGAAAAATGATTTGCGCCTAAATGACTTGCCTAAACACATCGAATGTTTCGATAACTCGAATTTACAGGGGACGAATCCAGTCTCCGCGATGGTGTGTTTTAAAAATTCACTCCCTTCTAAAAAGGATTACCGCACGTTTACTCCTAAAACGGTCGAAGGTCCAGACGATTTTGCCACGATGTACGAGGTGATCACGCGTCGGTATACGCGTCTACTGGAAGAAGAGGCTGAATTACCAGATCTGATCATCGTCGACGGGGGAAAAGGCCAGTTGAGTTCCGCTTGTGATGCACTGAAGGCCATCGGATTATATGGCAAAATCCCCATCATTGGTATTGCGAAGCGTTTAGAGGAGATTTATTTCCCAGAGGATAGTTTGCCTTTGTATATCGATAAGAAATCGGAATCGTTAAAGCTGATTCAGCAGTTGCGGGATGAAGCGCACAGGTTCGGGATTACGGCGCATAGAAACAAACGGAGCAAGAACTTCATTGTATCGCAGTTGGAGACGATGGATGGGATTGGGAAGTTGACGGCGGCGAAGTTGTTGAAAGCTTTTGGAACGGTGGCGCAGCTGAAGGAGGCGTCGGCAGAGGATTTGGCCAAAGTCCTGGGCAAAATGAAAGCCCTCAAATTCAAAAAGCAATTAGAAAATCTCTAGTAGTCGGATTTGAACTGATCCACTTCGATAGCGCGGTAGTTTCGATACACTTGCAATACAATCGCTAACGCAATCGCCATCTCACAAACACCCACCACTAAGACGAATATACTCAGATACAATCCTTGTAGCGAGGGATCATTCTTAGCAAAGGCAACCAAATTCAAATTTGCCGCATTCAAAATCAATTCGATTCCCATCAAAACGAAAATCGTATTCTTCTTTAGCAATAAAATCGCTAAACCCGTCGCAAACAAAAATGCAGACACCCACAAGAAATAGATTACCGGAATATCAGTCATGGCTCTTTGCGACAAAAGTGGCACCTATCAAGGCAATCAATAAAAACACCCCCGCTAATTCGAATGGAAAGGCATATTCGGTCAATAAGCCCAAACCCACTTCCCTCAATTTAGATTCCCCCGTTACCGGTAAGTTGTTTATCCAAGGGCCTTTAGTGAATAACCAGAAAAGACCTAGAAAAAAGGATAGTCCTATGGATATGGGGAACAATCGACTTGATTCCCTCGTCACTAAGTGATTCTTTCCGGTGGCTGGGTCAGTTTGATTTGTTAACATAATCCCGAATAGAATCAGGATTAACACCCCTCCCACATAAACTAATAAGTGTGCGAC
>JBIILT010000013.1:0-14502 GCA_044338355.1 Aquirufa sp. | reverse complement strand
TTGTGACGTTTTCTTTTTTTACCGCAAGGCATAATGTTAAGAATTAATGTGTAAATACTATACGAAGTTGACTTTCAACCTCAATGATCCTGCATTTCTGCAAGCAACTCTTTCGCGGCTTTCTGCTCTTGTACGTCCTTAGATTGCTCTAAAACACGCTTCAAGACTTTCTGAGCCTCTTCTTTTTTATCTAACTGGGCTAAACAAAAACCGAGATTTAACGCGGCTTTATGGTTATTAGGCTCCAGCTTCAATATCTGGGTGAATCGTTCTTGGCCTTTACCAAACTGATTCGATTTAATCGATAATATCCCTAAATTAAACAGCGCTGGCACAAACGTGGGCTCTTGTTCAATCACTTCGCGAAGCAGCGTAATGCCCTTCATCGGAGTGGGTGTATCTACGTAAGTCATCGCCATGTTCGACTTTACCAGCAAGTTGTTCGGATCGATGGCCAAAGCCTTCGTGAAGTACAATCTCGCCTTTTCGCCCATTTTACTACCTTTCTGTGCATTCAAAGCATACGTTTGTGCTTCAAAAAACAGCTGACCGGCACGCAAAACGTTCGTCAAACTGGGATGCTGATCCGCATAATTCGCTGCAAAAACCGCAGCAGAATCATAATGACTCGCATTCATAAAAGCCCGCATCAGATTTTCTAAGGCTTTCGCCTGTGAAGCATCTGTCTTTGCAGCTGCAAAAGCTGATTTCAATCCAGAAATCTCTTTCAGCTGTCCTGGAGTTAAAGGAGCAGCATGCTCTTCCTTCTCTGCGACTTTTTCCGTCTTTTCGCTTCCCGCATCTCGGTTAGCGCCCCCCGAAGGAGTATTTTGTACTTTCCCCGCCACATTACCTTTCGGTAATTGAAACAATAGGGTAGTTATCCCTAGGCCTACCAGAAGAATGATCAAAAGGTTTTTTTTCATTATTCTAGACCCTTTTCAGCCCTAAAGCCTATTTAGTGGGGTCAGTACTCGTTTTTACTTGCTCTACAAACACTTTCGCTGGCTTAAAGCTAGGCACATAATGTGCATCGATCGTAATCGCAGTATTCTTAGAAATATTACGAGCGATCTTCTGCGCGCGTTTCTTGTTGATAAAGCTACCAAAACCACGAACATAAATATTCTCTTGGTTTGCTAGGTTGTTTTTAACTACTTCGAAAAATGACTCTAACGTTTCCGATACATCTTTCTTATCAATCCCTGTTTTGCTGGCAATCTCAGCAATTACATCTGCCTTAGTCACGTTTATTAATTTATTAGATGATGATTCTTAGGTAATTACAATTTTCCTTCCGTAAAAGGGACACAAAAGTAACGTTTTTCTCTCAATTCTCTAAAAAATCTTTCAAAATCAGGCTGATTTTTTTTGTAAATTTGAATTCATCCATGCAAAAAAGCTCCATTCATCCTTTTTCGGCCACTATCATGGCTTGGTATGCGGAACACCAACGCGAGCTACCTTGGCGACAAACCAAGGATCCATACGCGATTTGGCTCTCCGAAATCGTTTTGCAACAAACCCGAGTAGCTCAAGGCTTGCCTTATTATGAGCGATTACTCGCTGCTTTCCCTACCATTCGGGATCTTGCGGAGGCACCTGAAGCATCGCTTTTGCGCTTGTGGCAGGGATTAGGGTATTATTCGAGGGCACGGAATTTGCAAAAGGCTGCTCAAATGGTCGTGCGAGACTTCGAAGGCGTGTTTCCGCAAAGCTATGACGAGATTATTCGATTACCTGGCGTAGGGCCGTATACCGCCGCGGCCATTACATCCTTTGCTTTCAATGAGGCCAAAGCCGTAGTAGACGGTAATGTTTTTCGGGTGTTGTCTCGCGTTTTTGCTGTTGAAACGGATATTGCGTCTTCTGCAGCGCGTGGTGTTTTTACTTCTTTAGCGCAATCACTGATCCCAACGCAGGATCCTGCGGGGTTTAATCAGGCGATTATGGAGTTTGGCGCTTTGCAATGCACGCCTTCCCCAGATTGTTCCATTTGTCCTTTGCGGGTTTCTTGTGCTGCTTTTAGTACGCATCGCATAGCCGAATTGCCCATAAAATCAAAGAAGACGAAGGTCAAAGAGATGGAGATGAATTACCTGGTTATCGAGCAAAATGGACAAATTCTGGTGCGCGAACGTGTCGAAAAGGGCATTTGGAAGGGTTTATGGGAATTTTATTTAATCGAAGATCAGGCGGCGGACGGGCTACCATTTCCGAGACAAGCATTAAAGTCCCCACCGGTGCATCTTTTAAGTCACCGAAAAATCAAATGTGAGGCGTGGCATGTTCAAGTTCCTGATAATTTTGCCTTAGCGATTCCCGAAGGATATCGCTGGATGAGCCCCTCAGAGTTCGAGAGCAAAGGAAAACCCGTTTTGCTTTTGAACCTAATAACTGATAATTTAGATTGTCCTATTTTACAAGACATTTCGCCCACGTACCTTTAGGCAATGCAAGGAGACTTGCTGAGCTAACCCTTTAAACAACAAATCATTATGGCTGGAGTAAACAAAGTTATTTTACTAGGAAATTTAGGTGCTGACCCAGAGGTTCGCGCACTTCCTAGCGGTGTAAAAGTGGCAAACATTAACATTGCGACCTCCGAGTCGTATACAGGAAAGGACGGACAAAGAGTTGATCAAACCGAGTGGCATCGCATAGAGCTTTGGGACAACCTGGCCAATATTGCGGAACAATATTTGAAGAAAGGAAACCAAGTCTATATCGAAGGAAAAATTCGCTCCGAAGAATGGCAAGATAAAAATGGCGCAACCGTTCGAGGCTATAAAGTGCGCGCCACATCAATGAACTTAATTGGTGGTCGTAACGAAGGTGCTCCAGCGTCCGCTCCGGCAGCAGAAAGGCCTAAGCCTGAACCCGTTTTAGGGGGTGCTCCTAAATCGGATCCATTCCCTCCCATGATGGAAGAAGGAGACGATCTGCCGTTTTAAATTTTCTTACAAAAAAGGGGATATCGCATTTCGTATTCCCTTTTTTGTAAATTTGTATCGATCAGTTCACCCAAATTATGGACCCAGACCCCTTACCCAATCTATTTTTACTCGCCTTGGAGCCTTCCTTTAATGTGAGTTCGATTGCGTTTATTTCCTTTGTTTTAGTGGCTCTATTGTTTCTGTCAGCGGTTTTAGCCGGATCAGAGGTAGCCTTCTTTTCTTTGAATGCAGACCAGCGCATTAGCCTTCGGGAGAGTGAGGTAAGCAGCGAGAAAACGGTGAGCCAATTGCTCGATAAACAACAACAATTACTGGCTACTTTGTTGATTGCTATCAACTTTGTTAATATTATTTTCATTACCCTAGCCAATTATTTGACCTCCATGGTCCTTGGTCAGCAGTCGATGGAGACCTTGCTGGTGACCTTATTCTTGTTATTCGGGGTAACATTTATCATTACGTTTTTTGGAGAATTAATCCCTAAAGTCTGGGCACAACAGAATAACCTGAACTTCGCACGTTATTCTGCTCCTTTAATTAGCTTTTTGAATTTTGTCTTTTTACCGCTTTCCAAGGCACTTTTAGGCATCTCTGGCTTGATCGAGAAACGAGTGAAGAAGAAATCGTATACGTTGACTTCGCAGGAATTAAATCAGGCGTTAGAGATTACGACGGATGAAAATACGAGTGATCGCGAGAAAGATATTTTACGGGGGATTCTGAATTTTGGAAATATCTCCGTGAAATCGGTGATGCAGGCCAGAAGGGAGATTGTGGCGTTTGATACGAGTATGAATTTCCATGAATTGATGGACCTCATTAATAAAAACGGCTATTCGAGAGTGCCGGTATTTAATGAGACGATTGATAAAATCGAGGGGATTTTGTACATCAAAGATTTATTGAAACACATCGACCAGGACGAGAATTTTGACTGGATTCCCCTATTGCACAGCCCATTCTTTGTTCCAGAGAACAAGAAAATTGATGATTTATTATACGATTTTCAAGAAAAAAGGGTGCACATGGCTATCATCGTCAATGAATACGGAGAGACAGAGGGTCTTGTGACGATGGAGGATATCATCGAAGAGATTGTGGGTGAGATCAATGACGAGTTTGATGAGGTGGAAGCAGACTACAAAAAGATTGCTGATAACATTTATGTCTTCGAAGCAAAGACTTCTTTGAATGATTTCTGCCGCGTTTTTGAGATCGAGGCAGCTTATTTCGAGAAAGCCAAAGGCGAGAGCGAAACGTTAGCAGGTTTGATTATCGAGCTTTTTGGGCGCATTCCAAGTGCCGGCGAGGAAATCGAATTCGAGAATTTCACTTTCAAAGTACAATCCGTAGATACACGTCGTATCAAGAAGGTGCGCGTTACGCATCGGCCAGCGGCAGATCAAGACGATTCACAGAATTAATCTAGGTAACTATCATCAATTTCGCGAAACTCAACAAGAGTGTCTTCTCGCCTACCCCTTTTTCAAAATCAATCACGGCTTTGCGTTCCGCGCCATTCACTTCGATTCGTTTAATCAGGCCGAAACCGAATTTAGCGTGTTCGACTTTTTGGCCGGCCGCTAAGGCTAAGGCATCCGTGGCCTGGAAGTTCGCCGAAACCACGTGCTGGTAATTCGTATTGGTACTTGGTTTCTGTATCAATTGTGCCGCAGAGGGCGCTGGTTTCGAGGTGAAACCGGTCTTTTGAACAGGACGAAAGCTCGAAACTTCTTTAGGCGCGTTCGCTGGCTTCGCCATCTTCACAAAGTTCGGATCTAATTCATTCAAGAAACGACTCGGTTCGCATGCCTTCAAACGGCCAAACTGGTAGCGCGATTCAGCATAAGAAATCATTAACTTCTTCTCTGCCCGCGTCACGGCCACATAAAATAAGCGGCGTTCCTCTTCGAGGTCCTGCTGGGATTGCAACATCATTTGGGACGGGAATAAATCTTCCTCTAGCCCTACTAAAAAGACGCGGTTGAACTCCAACCCCTTCGCCGAGTGAATCGTCATCAAAGTCACCTTATCGCGATCTGCCGGATCTTCATCTGCATCCGCGTTTGTAAGCAAGGAAACCGATTGCAAGAAAGTCGCTAGTGATTTATCCTCGTTTTCTGGATTATCCACGAAAGACTTGATGGCATTGAGTAATTCTTGTAAGTTTTGGTAGCGAGCTAAGCCCTCCACCGTCTTGTCTTCGTACAATTCCCGCATCAAACCAGAGGCTTTTGCTACGTGGTTTGCCACCTCGTAGGCATCTTTTTGATCCACTTCGACCATCAATTTGAAGGACTTGATCAGATCTGAAAAGGCTTCTATTCCAGCGCTTCCGCGAGCCGCATTAAATTGACCGATGTTTGAAACGATGTCCCAAACTGGCACATTATTTTCCGCCGCGGTCACGACAATTTTCGCAATGGTCGTGTCTCCGATGCCGCGTTTAGGTAAGTTGATGATTCGCTTGAAAGCCTCCTCATCGTTTTGGTTCACCGTAAAACGCAAATAACCTAGGACATCTTTGATCTCCTTACGTTGGTAGAAAGAAACACCGCCGATGATGCGGTATTTGATATTCAAACGGCGCAAGGCCTCCTCAAAAGAGCGTGATTGGGCATTTGTACGGTATAAAATGGCGAAATCTGCCCACTTTAAATTTTCTTTTTGAGCTGCCTCGAAAATCGTAGATGCAATCATGCGGCCTTCTTCATTATCACTCGATGCGCGGATAATGACAATGTCCTCCCCATCCTCGTTCGAGGTAAAGACATCCTTCTTTAATTGATTTTTATTACGGGAGATAATCGAATTCGCTACAGCAACGATGGCCTTCGTGGAACGGTAATTCTCCTCTAATTTTATGGTCATTAAGTCCGAATAATCGCGCTCAAAATTCAGGATATTCTGAATATCCGCGCCTCGGAAGGCATAAATGGATTGCGCATCATCGCCCACCACGCAGATGTTGCGGTTCACGGCGGACAGTTTCTTCGTGATCAAATATTGGGACACGTTCGTATCCTGAAACTCATCCACCATCACGTGTTTGAACTTGTGTTGGTATTTATTCAACACGTCCAAATG
The DNA here is from genome assembly GCA_044338355.1 of Aquirufa sp. Classification (GTDB taxonomy): domain Bacteria; phylum Bacteroidota; class Bacteroidia; order Cytophagales; family Spirosomataceae; genus Aquirufa. The sequence continues at coordinate 8,458 of JBIILT010000013.1, read as the reverse complement.
GTCGCGGAAGAGGATGTTTGTTTGGAATAATAAATCATCGAAATCCATCGCGTTTGCGGCGAAACAGCGTGCGCAATACAATTGGTATAATTCGCCCATCGCTGGGATACGCGCTAGGCGATCTTCTTCAGCTAAAATGGAAGATCCGGTGTATTGCGCTGGACCAACCAAACGGTTTTTCGCGTTTGAAATTCGATTCAAGACCAAATTCACTTTGTATATTTTATCGTCTAAATTCTTCTCCTTGATCAGCGCTCGGATCAGGGATTTCGAATCATCCGTATCGTAAATAGAAAAGTTCGAGGTATAGCCGAGGCGGGTACCTTCGAAACGAAGAATTTTGGCAAAAATCGAGTGAAAAGTGCCCATCCAAATATTCTTCGCCGCATTCCCTATCACCGTTTCGATCCGGTGACGCATCTCGCCCGCCGCCTTGTTTGTAAAGGTCAACAATAAGATCGCAAAGGGGTCCACGCCAGTCTCAATCAAATGCGCCGTACGGTAGGTTAGCACGCGGGTCTTTCCAGAACCGGCGCCGGCGATGATCATCAAAGGACCATCAATATGTTCGACTGCTTTTCGTTGAGGCTCGTTCAAGCCAGCTAGGTAATCCATCTGTTTTGGGCTATTCAATAAGGGCTGTAAAAATACGAAATTACGGCCGGATTTTAGTGATGCCTTGCGTTTTTCTCCCCGGCTGGAATAGCGATTATCAGTTTGTTTTCCTTTGTGGGCAAAGGACAAGTAGCGAAGGGGGTAAAGGCACAGGGAGGATTGTAAGCCTTATTGAAATCCAGGGTCACAGTTCCATCCGGATTGAATCCTTTGGTATCCATAAAACGACCCGCTCCATAAGTCGTTATTTTGTTCGTTGTATCGCCAAAAACGACAAAGAAATCCTCCTTCGTCTCTCCAGGCCCAGCCTCCAGGCGATACGTTTTGCCGTCCACCACAAATTCCAATAATCCCGGTGAATCTTCCTGATATGAGCGGCCCGTAATGTCAATGATGGTTACTTTCTTACCTACTGTCGGAATGAATTTAGCCTTGATTTTCCATTTCGCATCCGCTGGGAAATAGTCAATTCCGTGAAAGGCCTTCAAGTATTCGCCTTCCAAATCTCGAAGTCGAATGGCGTATTTGTCACCTCGCTTGATGATAAACCAACGGAGGGATTGATGAGAAATGACCTTAAAATTATCATCAGATGCATAAATGACCTCATTATTATAAAGTACTTGATTATATTTTAAGATGACCTTCCCTAAAGAAGCCTCCGCGTGAGGGAAAACAAAATCATTTGACTCGGCTCCACCGATTATATTTTCTCCCTCTTTTAGCCAAAATAAGCCCGCTAAATTCAACCACCCATTTTCTGACTTGAGACTAGCTTCTCTTTTGGCATAAAAATCAGTGTAATCCTCCTGAGAACGTGCTGTGAAGGTTAACACAATGAAGATCAAAAATAGGAACTTTTTCATAGGGGGATATTTGCCTAAAAATACTAAATTACCCTTGAAATTTTACCCATGAACCCGCAAATCTACGAACTAGGCGACAGTGCACTAACCATTGAATTCGGCAACGAAATCAATGAGATTTTGCACGAAGAGGTCATACGGCGGTTTTACCAGTTTCAATCCGACCCCTTACCGGGCACTTTAGATCTCATCCCGGCCTATGCCAGCCTGACAATTGTTTTTGATTTAGGAAAAGTGGCGAGCAGGTTTCAAGGTTTGGCGGGAATGAAAAGCTTGATAGAAGAAAAATTAGCCGAATCCTTTTCAGCCGTGATCCCCGAGGGGCGTTTACACGAAATTCCCTGCATGTACGAAGGTCCCGATTTAGCAGCGGTCGCAAAAAGCTGTGGGCTCAGCGAAACGGAAGTCATTCAAATTCACAGCGAAAAAACATACTATGTCTACTTCTTAGGCTTCCTTCCCGGTTTCGCCTACATGGGTTTAACAGACAAGCGAATCACCGTATCCCGAAAAGAAAAACCGGTGACGATACAAGCCGGGGACATCGGCTTAGCCGGAAATCAAACCGGTATTTACCCTACCACTTCGCCGGGTGGCTGGCAGATCATTGGACGAACGAATACCATTCCTCATTTCAGAGCGGGTGACCGAGTGCGTTATATCCCCGTCACCACATGAAGCTGATCAAAAAAGGTTTATTGGATACCTGGCTAAGCCTGCCTATCTACGGTTTGCAGCACGAAGGAATTCCTCCCGGAGGAGCAATGGACACCTTTTCCTTACAGATCGCGAACGCACTCGTGGGAAACGATCTATACGACAAGGCGCTGGAGATGCACTTCCCGGCAGGCGTTTATCAATTTGAAACGAGTACCTTACTGGCGATATGTGGGGCTGACTTTTCGGCTTGCGTGGATAACGTGGAAGTTCCCATGAATCAGCCCATCAAGGTGCCGGCTGGGGCTATTTTTAGTTGTAAAAAGCCCGTTTCAGGCCAAAGAGTGTACGTCGCCACCCGTACTTTAGCAGACGAACAGGTTTCTCGCGTGAAGATTTTACCCTGGTCGATGAATCCCGAAAACGTGTTCACGGATGAGCCCATTCGAATTTTGTGTGGGCGCGAATGGGACCAGATTAAGGCTTGCTCACAACAGCTTTTACTAAGTAAACCTTTTGGCATTTCTCCTACGTCAAATCGAATGGGATACCAGCTGGCCCAAGAACCGCTGAAAATACTAAACTCACAAAACATACTATCGTCTGCAGTCACGGCCGGCACGATTCAATTATTACCTTCCGGACAACTTATTGTGTTGATGGCAGGTCACCAGACGACGGGTGGTTATCCTCGTCTTGCGCACGTGATTTCAGCGGATCTTCCGCGTCTTGCACAAAAAGGCCCGGGCGACAGCCTCCGCTTCACTTTGACAGATCCTACTACAGCAGAATACGAGTGGATTCTAGAACAGAACTATTTACAACAAGTCAGAAATGTATGTGCGCTGAAATTAAGCCAGCATCGATTCGATCACCACTAATTCATCACGTAGACGCGCAGCTAATGGGAAATCGAGGTCGCGCGCTGCTTTCTCCATCTCTTTTCGAATGGTTTCTGATTGCTTCTTGAGCTCCGCCGGCTTCATATAGGCTAACAGTGGATCAGCAGCGACCGGCGCTTGATCCGGATGAATCGTATAGTTTTTGGTAGGTTTGGCTAAGCGATCTGCGATGGAAGTTTGCTCCATAATCTCGTCATGTGAACGCCAAATAGTAGTAGGCGTAATGCCATGCTTTTCGTTATAGGCCGTTTGGATGGCACGGCGCCGATTCGTTTCCGAGATCGCAAGTTCCATCGACCCAGTCATCTTGTCTCCGTACATCAATACTTTCCCGTTTTCGTTTCGGGCAGCACGGCCAATCGTTTGAATCAGCGAGCGAATGTCACGCAAGAATCCTTCTTTGTCCGCATCCATAATCGCAACCAGGGATACTTCCGGTAAATCCAAACCTTCCCGCAATAAGTTCACCCCCACTAAAACATCGATCACCCCCAAGCGCAAATTGCGGAGGATCTCGACACGCTCGAGTGTTTTCACTTCGGAGTGAATGTACTGGCATTTAATACCAACCCGGTCGAGGTATTTCGATAACTCTTCGGCCATCCGTTTGGTCAACGTGGTAATTAAAACGCGTTCGTTCTTCTTGATGCGGTCGTAGACCTCTTCGAGTAAATTATCGATTTGGTTTTTCGTCGGACGTACCTCAATTAAAGGGTCCAAAAGTCCGGTAGGGCGAATAATCTGCTCGACCACAACGCCTTCGGATCGACGTAGTTCATAATCGGATGGGGTGGCGGAGACGAAGATGGTTTGGCCGATTAAATCTTCAAATTCGTCGAATTTCAAGGGACGGTTATCCATTGCCGAAGGTAAGCGGAATCCGTATTCCACAAGTGATTCTTTGCGGGAGCGGTCTCCGCCGTACATCGCGCGGATTTGGGGCATGGTAGCGTGACTTTCGTCCACCACCATTAGGAAATCATCTGGGAAAAAGTCTAATAAACAGAAGGGACGCTGGCCGGATTTTCTTTGGTCAAAATACCGGGAATAATTCTCGATACCCGAGCAATACCCTAACTCGCGCATCATCTCCAGGTCAAACTCCGTTCGCTGCTTAATGCGTTCCGCTTCTGTCAGGCGACCCTCACGGCCGAAATAGGAGATCTGGTTCACTAAATCCTCCTGAATATGGGAAATGGCGTTGTTCAGGGTTTCGCGGCCCGTCACGAACAAGTTCGCGGGGAAAACAGCCACCATCGTCTCCGATGAGATCTTCTTGCCCGTCCACGGATCAATGCGGTGAATCTCCTCGATCTCATCGCCAAAAAACACGAAGCGATAACCGAAGTCCGCATAGGCTAAAAATATATCCACCGTATCGCCTTTCACCCGGAACGTTCCGCGCAAGAATTCGCCCTCGGTCCGGGCATAAAGAATCTCCACCAAACGGAACAAAAACTGGTTACGCGATATGGTATCTCCCACAGCGACGCGCATAATGGAATTTCGGTATTCCTCTGGATTTCCCATACCATAAATGCAGGAAACAGAGGCGATCACAATGATATCGCGGCGGCCAGACATTAAAGACGAGGTCGTCGCCAAACGCAACTTTTCAATCTCCTGGTTAATCGAGAGATCTTTTTCTATGTACGTTCCCGTGGAGGCGATGAAAGCCTCGGGCTGATAATAATCGTAATAGGAGATGAAATACTCGACCGCGTTTTCTGGAAAAAAGGACTTGAATTCCCCGTATAATTGGGCGGCGAGCGTTTTGTTATGGCTCAAAATCAGGGTGGGGCGGTTTACCTGCTGAATCACATTTGCGATCGTAAAGGTCTTACCAGAACCGGTTACTCCTAACAAAGTTTGTGCGGCTTCTTCCTTGTTAACTCCCTCGACTAATTGCCGAATCGCTTCGGGCTGATCACCGGTGGGCTTGTAAGAAGAAGTCAGTTTGAAATCCATCTCGAAATATACGAATAATGGAGAGGATTAATCGGGGAGAAATACTATTTTTGGCAAAAATACAAACCTATATGCTTCGTCTATCTATCCTATTATTAAGTCTGTGCACCTTATCATGCAAGTCAGAGGGACCCATTAATGATCCCGATACAATTATTAAAAACTTGCCGGTCGTCGTACCTAAAGAATTTACCTTCGCTGCTACACCATCTTGGGCTGATGAATTTGATAAAGATGGACTGCCTGATGCTACGAAATGGGGTTATGATGAAGGAGGTAGTGGCTGGGGAAATAATGAACTCCAATATTATACGAAAGCAAACATCAAAAATGCGCATATAGATAATGGAGTTTTAACCATCGAGGCCATAAAAGAAAAGCTAGATAATCGTAATTACACTTCTGCGCGTCTAGTGACCAAAGGGAAAAATGACTTTTTGTACGGCCGTGTGGAGGCTAGAGCAAAAATTCCAGCTGGCCGCGGTAACTGGGCCGCTATTTGGATGCTCGCTAGTCAAACCGATTATGGAAAACAGTTTTGGCCAGATAATGGCGAGATCGATATTTTAGAACATGTGGGGTACGACCCGGGCATCATTCATTCGAGTGTTCACACGAAAGCCTATAACCACATGATTAATACTCAGAAGACGTCTAGGGCAATTTTAGATAAATGGGATACCGAATTTCATCTTTTCAGAATAGACTGGACGCCGGATTATGTTCGATCCTACATCGATGGCAAACTATATTTTGAATTCCAAAATTCAAAAAGCGGCTGGGAGCAATGGCCTTTTGACAAGAAGCAACATATCTTAATGAACCTAGCCATCGGAGGAAACTGGGGCGGACAAAAAGGGGTAGACGACACGATTTTCCCAAACAAATTCCAAATCGACTATATTCGCGTGTATGCTTTAAATCAATAGAATGAAATACCCGAAAGCCGCGGAGGCATTTGACCGATTACTCGTGATGATGGATGACCTTCGGGAGAAATGCCCCTGGGACAAGAAGCAGACACTGGAGTCTTTGCGCCATTTAACGATCGAGGAAACCTACGAGCTTTCAGATGCGATCATGGAAAACGATCTGACTGAAATCCGTAAAGAGATAGGGGACCTTTTCCTTCATTTAGTGTTTTACAGCAAAATCGGTTCAGAAAAAGGAGCATTCGACGTGACCGACGTTTTGAACGGTTTATGCGAAAAACTTATCGGGCGCCATCCGCATATTTATGGCGATGTGGTGGCCGAAACGGAGGAGCAGGTAAAGCAGAATTGGGAGGCCTTGAAATTAAAGGAAGGAAATAAATCCGTTTTAGGGGGCGTTCCGGGCTCCTTGCCAGCTTTAGTGAAGGCAATGCGCATTCAGGAAAAGGCGCGTGGCGCGGGTTTTGACTGGGAAGAAAAAGAGCAGGTGTGGGAGAAAGTGGAGGAAGAACTAGGCGAATTTAAAGAGACCTTTGTGGGCAAAGAATTAGACGAAGCCGCTAAGACAGAGGCCGAAGGCGAACTAGGGGACTTGATCTTCAGCCTCGTAAACTTTGCGCGATTCATCGATATTAATCCAGAGACCGCGGTGGAACGGACGAACAAAAAGTTCATCAAACGCTTTCAGCACCTCGAAAAGCGTGCGGCGGAGAATGGCCAGGCGCTTTCCGAGATGACTTTGGCAGAAATGGATATCTACTGGAACGAGGCGAAAACGCTTTAATTCACACTAAACTGATAAGCTGTCTTTGTTTTGTAGACCTCCCCTGGACGCAATACCGTGCTAGGAAAAGAAGGCTGATTAGGCGAATCCGGAAAATGCTCGGTCTCTAAGCAAAGTCCATGGCGCTTCGTAATCTGCACCCCATATTTCCCGGTCAAACGCCCATCTAGGAAATTCCCTGTATAAAACTGAACCCCCGGTTGATCCGTAGATACGACCATCTTGCGGCCTGAAACTGGATCGTGGACCGTCGCCATTTTCGCATAAGTTCCCGCTGGCTTATCCAAAGCCCAGCAATGATCATAACCTCCTCCTAACACAATCTGCTCTGAAGAGGTATCATTTATGCGATCACCGACAACGTGCGGCTTTGTAAAATCAAACGGTGTTCCTGCGACTGGCATTAGCACTCCCGTGGGGATTAACACCTTATTTACCGCCACTAAACGAGAGGCGTCTATCTGAACTTCTTGATTCAATATATCCCGTTTCGCGTTTCCGCTCAAGTTAAAATAGGAGTGATTGCTTAGGTTCAGTACCGTGGCCTTATCCGTTTTTGCCTCATAGGCGACACTAATTTCGTTGTCTTCGGATAAGGTATAGGTCATCTTAACGCTTAGATTTCCGGGGAATCCTTCTTCCATATCTTTGGAAACGTAGCTTAATGATAAACTGCGATCCGTCGCCTCCAGAACTTTCCATACTTTCTTATCGAACCCGACAAGGCCGCCATGTAGGTGTTGGCCATTGTTTTGGGCTGCGAGCGTGTACTCTTTGCCGTCTAAGGTGAATTTTCCATTTGCGATGCGGTTTCCAAAACGTCCTACGATGGCTCCGAAGTAGGGAGTGTCTTTGATGTATTCTGCCAAAGTCTCAAAACCCAATACCACATCTTCCACTTTTCCGTTGCGATCTGGCGTCAGGATTTTTTGGATGATCCCTCCGTAGTTCATGATGTGAACTTCCATGCCTTTGGCATTCTTTAATGTATACAGGGTAACAGACTCGCCCGCAGGCGTTTGGCCGAAAGGTTTTCCGGGATTAGGCATAGCAAATAGGTTTTGGGACAAGATAAAAAGGGCTAAAAAGCAATATTTCATAGGTTAAGCAGGTTTGAGGTAACAATTTAGCACAAAAGATGGAAATTAAACTATTTCTTCGTAGCTTTGCACCCCAAATTAAAAATTGTTTCAAACTTAATTTCAGCAAGTTAGCCCAGCTTGTTGATGTAGACGAAAGTCACCAGGGCACTCATTTATGTCAAAAGTAAAAAAAGATTTCGACTGGGATTTAGTTGAAGGAAAAGGATTCGGCGGTAATTATACAGCAGATCAAAAAGAAAAAATGGAGGCTGCTATCGAAGCAACCTTGAACTCGGTCACTGAGAAGGAAGTAGTGAAAGGTATTGTGGTAAGCAAGACTGACCGTGAAGTAATCATTAACATTGGATTCAAATCTGATGGTTTAGTATCTGCTTCAGAATTCCGCGATATGCCGGATTTGAAAGCTGGTGACGAGGTTGAAGTATACATCGAGAACCAAGAAGACGCAAACGGACAATTAACCTTGTCTCGTAAGTTAGCTAAGGTGATGGGTGCATGGACGAACATCGAGAAAGCATTAGAAGAAGATACCATCATCAATGGTTTCGTTAAGCGCCGTACAAAAGGTGGTTTAATCGTAGATATCTTTGGAATCGAGGCATTCTTACCTGGTTCTCAAATTGATGTGAAG
>JBIILT010000172.1:0-4122 GCA_044338355.1 Aquirufa sp. | reverse complement strand
GTTTCAGGAGTTTCGTTATTGCCAAAAAGCTGGTAAGCTAACATCGACTTACAAATGTGTATACCTCGGTCATTCACTAAATTCGTTTTGACCACATCGTATCCACCTGCCGCCACGATTTGGGCAACAGAAAAGCCCAAGAAATTATTACGTAAATGGCCTAAATGTAAAGGTTTATTGGTGTTAGGAGAGGAGTATTCGATGAGTACTTTTTCGCCCTTTGATTCAATTTGGAAAGGATTTTTATCGGAAGCAACGCTGGCTAATAAGTCTAACCAAGCGGAATCCTGGATGGAAATATTTAAAAATCCTTGAACTACTTGAAAAGCTTTTACAATCCCGCAATTCGCCATCAAATATGCTCCTAAATCAGTCGCAATGGCAGCTGGAGCTTTTCCGGCTAGCTTTGTATAAGGAAAAACAACTAAGGTATAAGCTCCTTCAAACTCTTTTTTTGTCTCTTGTAACACGATTTCCGTTACGTCGATTTGAAAGAGGGCTTTTAGTCCTTTAGCGAGTTCTTGCTGTAATGTTTGCTGAATGTTTGACATCTAAATGGCTTAATTTTTCAATCTGTAAAGGTAGCTAAATTCGGTCTAAACATTGCCTCTAATGCTCAGAAATGAATAAATTAATCTTACCTTTGCCCTAATTATGCAAAATACGTACCACGAGGCAATTCAAACTTTAAAATCAGGAGGCGTGCTGCTGTATCCTAGCGATACGATTTGGGGTTTAGGCTGTGATGTTCGAAACGAGCAGGCCATTGAGAAGATTTTGGAGCTAAAAAATAGACCTGCTTCTAAAGGATTGATTGTCTTGATTGCTAAAATCGAGCAATTGAGCGAATACGTGGAGCAAGTGCCTGATCTCGCTTGGGATTTAGTGGAATTTGCAGAGGACCCATTGACGATTATTTATCCCAAAGGAAAAAACGTTTCTCCTTCTTTATTAGGCCCAGATGGAAGTATTGCCATCCGTTTAGTGAAAGATGAGTTTTGTAAGGGATTGATTTATAGATACCAACGGGTGATAGTTTCTACTTCTGCAAACCTTTCTGGGGAGCCTTCACCTCTAAATTTTGCTGGAATTGCGTCTTCGATTGTAGCTGGGGTAGCTCATGTGTTAAAAAATCCAGCAGGAGAGGGGGCTGTAAAAAAGGCGAGTAAAATTGTGCAATTAGGCCTTCACGGCGACTATAAATTAATCAGAGGATAGATGAAAGAAGGGAAGGAGATAGTAGCGGATCCGATATTTTCCAAAATTGGCCTAGCAGCCGATCGTTTGGGACTGGATAGTTACGTCATTGGAGGGTATGTGCGCGATGCGATTTTAGGTCGGGATTGCAAGGATATAGATGTGGTTTGTATTGGTTCTGGCATTGATTTAGCCTTAGAAGTAGCCAAGGAATTTGATTTGCCAGACCATGCCGTGTCGGTTTTTAAGAATTTTGGAACGGCAATGATTAAAGTCGATGACTGGGATCTGGAATTTGTGGGTGCTCGAAAAGAATCATATAATCGGGACTCGCGAAAACCAGTTGTGGAGGAGGGTACTTTAGTGGACGACCAAAACCGCCGCGATTTCACCATCAACGCGATGGCAGTTCAGTTAAATAAAGCAAATTGGGGTAAATTATTGGACCCATTCAATGGCCTCGAAGATTTAAAAGCGAAAATCATTCGCACACCTTTAGCCCCTGGCATTACTTTTTCAGATGATCCACTTCGGATGATGCGTGCGGTTCGTTTTGCAGCGCAGCTAGGTTTCGATATTTATTCGGAGACTTTTGAAGCTTTGAAGACAGAAAAAGATCGTTTGGAAATCATTTCGATGGAGCGCATTTCTGATGAATTGAATAAGATAATTCTCTGCAAAAAGCCTTCCTACGGCTTCCTTTTGCTAGATGCATGCGAAATCCTCCCTATCATTTTTCCTGAGTTCATGAAGCTGAAAGGCGTAGACACAGAAGATGGAAAGGGTCACAAAGATAATTTCTACCACACCTTACAGGTACTGGATAATATTGCAGAAAACACGGATGATCTTTGGTGGCGTTGGGCAGCTATTTTACATGATATTGCCAAACCCCAAACCAAGCGTTTCGTTCAAGGAAAAGGTTGGACTTTTCACGGGCACGAAGATATGGGCGCGCGCCAAGTGCCGAATATCTTTAAACGTCTAAAATTGCCTTTAAATGAGAAGATGAAACTGGTTCAAAAACTAGTTCGTTTGCATTTACGCCCCATAGCACTTTCTAAGGAAGAAATAACAGCTTCCGCTTTACGTCGTCTCTTATTCGAAGCGGGAGAGGAGCTAGAAGCCTTAATGACTTTATGCCGGGCAGACATTACCTCTAAAAATGGGGATAAAGTCAAACGCTATTTGCGCAATTTCGATATCGTGGAACTGAAGTTAAAAGAAGTTGAAGAAAGTGATTCATTGCGTAATTTCCAGCCAGTTTTCTCTGGAGAGATTATTATGCAGGTTTTCGACATAGGCCCCGGTCGTGAGATTGGTTTGATTAAAATTGCCATGAGAGAAGCTATCCTAGAGGGTTTGATTCGCAATGATTTCGAATCAGGTTGGGATTTATTACTCGAAGAGGGCCAAAAGCTTGATTTGAAACCTATCCTATCACTAACTGACCTTCAATAAAAAAGGCTCCTAATTGGGAGCCTTTTTTATTTGTATGGAAGTGGATTATAATTTAATCACAAACTCTTCTTTCGCATAACGAACTTTAGTAGCAGTTGCCATAAAGTCATTCGCCGCATCGCGCTCACCTACAGCAAGCATTAATACAGAGTGTAATCCCATCGCTTCTAGACCTAATAATTCGTCTAATTTCGCTGGAATAAATCCTTCCATCGGCGTGGAATCGATTTGTAATTCACCAGCAGCAGCTAGCGCAGTTCCCATGGCTAAATAGACTTGGCGTGCTGCCCAGTGTCTTTTCGCCTCTACTGGACGACCTAATAATGAACCAGCAATAGCCCCTCGATAATCCCCTAGCATTTCTACTGACAGACCACGCGTATCTGCTACTAATTGGATGAAAGAATCGATTTGTGCTTCTGTGATATCATTCCAAGCTGCAAAAACTAATAAATGTGATGATTCAACAGCCTGTGGTTGACCATAAGCAATTGGTTGAATCTTTGCTTTTAATTCGGGGTTTTCAATCACCAAAATTTTGTACGGTTGTAAACCAAAACCTGATGCTGAAAGGCGGATTGCTTCTAATAAAGAATCAATTTTATCTGTGGAAACTTTGTTTCCAGTCATTCTTTTTGTGGCGTAACGCCACGATAATGAGTCGATTAAAGACATGTATGTAGATTATAGATAAGAGAGTAGAGATTATAGAGAAGAGATTCTTCTCCAATTAATCCTTAATAATTTATCGAATTTAATAATTCAATTTATTTTACTCCTGAGCTCAATTAAGAGAGCGAAATAGTTCGGAGAGTAGAGAGAAAATTTTAAAGGGTAATCGTATAAAACATTGTCGTAAGGCAGTTTTAAAGATTACCCTTTGAAATTTATTCTGAAACTAAAGACACGGTTAAAGCGAAATCATCATAAATCGCCTTATCACCAATTGACTCAAAGAATTTCTTAGAACCGTAACGGATGTTGAAGTCAGTACGATCGATAGTGATGTTTGCTTTAGCACTAACTTTACCACCTTTAACAACGATTTCAGCTGGGAAAGTGATTGATTTTGTGATTCCTTTTACCGTTAAATTACCAGTAACTTGGTTTCCAGCTACTTTAGTGATAACGAAAGTGGCTGTTGGGAATTTTTCTACCTCGAAGAAATCACCTGAACTGATGTGTCCGATAAATTTTTGATTGTAATTAGCATCTGTGATATCTAAATCTTTGATTGATTTCAAATCAATCGTGAAGTTTCCACCTACTAATTTGTTACCATCTACATTTAAAGCGCCAGCAGAGATACCTACCGTACCGTTGTGCTCACCTGTTACCTTTTTTGCTAACCAGCCGATTGAGCTAGCTGATTTGTTAATGTTTACCGCTTTAGGTGCAGCTACACCAGCGAAAGTGATTAGGCCTACAGCCAAAGTTGCAATAATTACTTTTACAGATTTCATA
>JBIILT010000171.1:0-4130 GCA_044338355.1 Aquirufa sp. | reverse complement strand
CCTGTGGGTGGCGTGGTCTATGCCTATTCGGTGACTGATCCGGAACGTTATGGAGTGGTGGAGTTCGATGCAGATAATAAAGTCATCTCGATCGAAGAGAAACCGACGCATCCGAAGTCAAATTATGCCGTTCCAGGCTTGTATTTCTACGATAATGACGTGGTGGAGATTGCCAAAAACATCGCCCCATCCCCGCGTGGAGAATACGAGATCACGGACGTAAACAAGGAATACTTAAAGCTAGGACGTCTTTCAGTAGGTATTTTGAACCGTGGAACAGCTTGGTTAGATACGGGTACTTTTGCTTCTCTAATGCAAGCGGGGCAATTCGTTCAAGTAATCGAAGAGCGCCAAGGAATGAAAGTAGGTTGTATCGAAGAGGTCGCTTACCGAATGGGTTATATCGACAAAGTGCAATTAAAGAAAATCGCTGAGCCGCTCGTAAAAAGTGGTTACGGACAATATTTATTGAATTTAATCGCCTAAACGGCTTAAATTCCTGCTATTCCCGCTATCAAGGCTAAAACAAACAGCAAGATGGCGGGAATTTTTGTTTTCTCGGCTAAAAAGAAAGCAGCGATAACAATCCCTAAAGAAAAAAACTGTGCATCCACAAATAAGGGTAGCGTAAAGGTAAACACAGCCACCAAAGTCAATCCAACAGACGCTGCCTGAATGCCAGCTAGTGAGGCACGAATGAAGCGGTATTGCTTCAATTGTCCCCAAATACGGAATACAAAAAAGATTAAAAAAGTCCCCGGCAAAAAGATCCCTAGCGCTCCTATCAATGACCCCGACAATTCCCCTAGAAGACCATAATCCTTCATCAACAATACGCCTAAATAAGAAGTAAATGCAAAGACAGGGCCAGGAAGTGTCTGCGAAAGTGCCATTCCCGTTAAAAAAATCTCTGAACTGATCAATTGTTTAAACTCCACAAATTCAGTGTAAAGAACGGGGGCCAGAATATGCCCTCCCCCAAAAACAAGAGATCCATTCCGGTAAAAATTCTCAAAAAGGCGAACAGGAAAATAATCTGTAAAATGGCCTAAGAGAGCCAAAAAGACCAAAAATCCCCAATATAAATGAAAATTCGCCCAAGGGATGACAAATTTATGTTTATTCTGTCTGGGGAAATCTTTGTAGTTAAAAGAAGATACAATCCCCCCTAAAACTAATACTAATGGGAAAATATAAGGACTGTGAAAGGCAATCCCTAAAAATAAGGTCACTAAAAGAATCATGACGTACATGGGACCTGTAATTACCTTTTTGGCCATATACCAACCTGCCTGCAAAATCAAGCCAATTCCGACGGGTAAGACATACTGCAAAATGGAATTATTACGTAAAAAAGTCATCCCAAAAGCCGCAATGGTCATAATCAAGACAGCAGGCGTAATCCAGCAAAGTATGGTTAAATAAGCCAATGAAGTCCCTCCTCGCTTCAATCCGATCGCGGTGATCATTTGTGTCGAGGTAGGTCCTGGCAGAACAGAGCAGAGCGCTTGAATTTCAAACAATTCTTCTTCACTTAAATAGCCTCGTCTTTTGACTAATCTATCTAAAAAGAGTGCGAAATGAACTTGTGGTCCACCAAAAGAGGTGCAGGCTAAAAGCAAGACATCCAGTAGGAAATCCCCATGTTTTAGCCGCCTCATTTATGCCTTTTTAAGTCCTAATTCAATCAATCGTTCATTCAAAAACTCCCCTGCCGACATATTCGTATAAATTTTAGGAAATTCAGTGGAGACGCAAGAAGGCAAACAAGTTAAATCCATTTCTGAACGCGGATGCATAAAGAAGGGAATCGAATAACGAGAGTTACCCATTTTCTCGCGTGGCGGATTCACTACGCGATGGATCGTCGATTTTAATTTATGATTCGTCAAACGATCTAACATATCTCCCACATTCACCACCACCTGATCAGGTAAAGCGGTTATTGGAATCCATTTACCATCCATTCGCAATACTTCTAATCCTTCTGCAGAAGCACCCATTAACAAGGTAATTAAGTTAATATCACCGTGTGCTGCAGCCCTCACCGCTCCTTCAGGTAAAGCATCTGGATCCAAAATAGGGAAATAGTGAATCGCGCGTAAAATGGAATTGCCATTTTTCACACGAGATTCAAAATAGTCTTCTGGCAAGGCTAAATAGAGCGCAATCGCTTGTAAAAGTGCCTTACCTGCCGTCTCAAGCGTATGATAGGCTTCGACCGTATATTGTTCGAAATTCGGATATTCTGTCGGAAAAACGTTAGCCGGGTATTCAGACCAAACTGAATCACCATCTTCCTTGTGCGGTTGACCTACATGGTAAAACTCCTTTAAATCAGGTACAGTGAAGCCTTTCGCCGTTTCTTTCCTTTTCCCTATATAACCTCGTTGGCCAGCTATACCTTCAATTTCATAGGATTGCTTTAATGAGTCCTGGGATTGAAAGAATTGTTCTACTTCAGAATACAAATGGGTCGTAAAGTCATTCGTCAAACCATGGCCCTTGATGGCCACAAAACCAATGGTATTGAAAGCTGACCCTAATTCTTGTACAAATTTCGCCTTGCGACCAGCATCTCCAGAAAGGAAATCCGCTAAATCCAGCGAAGGAATTTCATCTAATAACATCTTATTTACTAAAGTTGGTTGATACAAAGTCCCAGTTAACCAGGTTCCAAAACGCCGCAATATAATCCGCACGTTTATTCATATATTTCAAATAATACGCGTGTTCCCAAACGTCTAAAGCTAAAATCGGCTGACCTTTCACATCCGCCACATCCATCAAAGGATTATCTTGATTAGGTGTAGAGGTAATCAAAAGTTTCCCATCTTTCTTAATTAACCAGGCCCATCCTGAACCAAAACGAGAGGTTGCTGCTTTCGTAAATTCTGCCTTAAAGGCATCAAAAGAGCCGAAATCAGCATCGATTTGTTTCGCAAGGGTGGCTGAAGGTTTCGAACCTTTGGCAGGCGCTAAGACATTCCAGAAAAAACTATGATTCCAGTGTCCTCCTCCATTATTGCGCACCGCAACAGGTTGCGATGAAACTGACGCTAAGATTTCTTCAATCGATTTTGTCGTACCTGGTAAAGCCTTGTTCAAATTATCCACATAGGCTTTGTGGTGGCGATCGTGATGTATTTCCATCGTTAAACGATCAATATGAGGCTCTAAAGCATCAAAGGCATACGGCAAAGCTGGTAAACTAAACGAGTCTGCCAAGTGTGCAGAAAAAGAGGGCAAAACCACGCTAGCTCCCGCAAGAACTAGTGAATTTTTAAGGAATTCGGCACGTTTCATCATATTTGATTTATACTATTCGAAAGCTAATCGTAAACTTATTCGTAAAACTATTCGTAGACAATTCGACCTACTATACTTCGGCCCAATGTAATCTCGTCGGTATATTCTAAATCGCCACCGATTGGAATACCACGGGCAATAGTAGATAATTTTACGGGAAACTCCTTTAGCTTTTTAGTCAAATAAAAAGCCGTTGTATCCCCTTCCATCGTCGGGCTTAAGCCCAAAATCACTTCACTTACTTTCCCTGAAGCGACACGAGCCACTAAGGTTTCGATGGTCAAATCCCCCGGAGAAATACCAGATAAAGGAGAAATGATACCTCCCAGCACGTGATATAAGCCCATAAACTGACCCGTATTTTCAATGGCTAATACATCGCGTAAATCCTCTACCACGCAAATAATACTCTCATCGCGTTTATGGCTAGCGCAAATTCCACACAAATCTCCATCTGAAATCATATGGCATTGTGGGCAATATTTGGTTTCTGTTCTTAATTGCACCACCGCGTGTGCTAATTGCAAGGATTGCGCTTCCGGGCGCTTTAATAAGTGCAAGGCTAGGCGAAGAGCGGACTTTTTTCCAATTCCTGGCAGTTTGGAAATCTCCTCCACTGCCTGCTCAATCATCTTAGAAGGGTAGTTATTCATCATGCGCTTGCTTCGATTTCGGCGGAAATTCCTCTACGGCAAATCTCATTGCGCATGGACACTAATTCATCAAATCCACCGGTTTTTACTCCGCACTTTCCTCTAAAATGAATCTGTAATGTACATTGCTCTGCTTGTTGAGGAGTATGTTCACACACTTCAATCAGC
>JBIILT010000170.1:0-4133 GCA_044338355.1 Aquirufa sp. | reverse complement strand
GGGAAAAAGTAATCAGGAGTCACCGTCGCGCAGATAACCATATCTACTTCCTCTGGCTTGGTATTGGTTTTCTTCAAGAGATCCTCCACCGCTTTAGCTCCCATAAAAGACGTCCCTAGGCCTTCGCCTTTCAAAATACGTCTTTCTTTGATGCCGGTGCGAGAGGTGATCCACTCGTCGTTCGTGTCAATGATTTTCTCTAATTCTTGATTTGTCAGCACATAATCCGGTACATATCCTGCGACTCCGGTAATGGCTGCACTTATTTTTTGGCTCATAATGATTATATGTTCTCGATGGCGGCCTTAATCTTTCCGCAAACATCTGATTCTACAACGGATCTACAAAGTTTGATCATGTTTTTTATGGCCAAAGGACTCGACGCCCCATGTGCAATAATCACATTCCCATTAATCCCGATGATCGGGCTACCGCCGTATTTTTCGTAATTCGTATTTTCTAAAAAGTCATTCGTAATTCCTTGGTCCTTCATTATTTTGTAAAGGGATTCGCCCATCTTCAAAATAATATTTCCCGTAAATCCATCTGTCACAATCACGTCTGCTTTATTCTTAAAGAAGTCTTTTCCCTCCAAATTGCCAATGAAGTTGATCTTCTTATTCTCTTTTAAGAGGGCATGGGTCGCAAGCGTTAAGATACTTCCTTTCTGCTCTTCTTCACCTATGTTCATCAAACCCACACGTGGTGCTTTCTTACCAGTAGTTGCTTCAAAATAAACTGATCCTAATACCGCAAATTGATCTAGCATCTCAGGCTTGCAATCTGCATTCGCACCAATATCCAGCATTAAAGCATAGGTGCCGTCCTCTTGTGGAACGAAACCGGCAATGGCTGGGCGCGAAATTCCTTCGATAGTTTTCACAGAAAATAAAGATCCGACCATCATAGCGCCGGTATTTCCTGCAGAAGCAAAGACGTCTGCTTTGCCTTCTTTTAAAAGATGAAACCCAACTCCGATGCTGGAATTGGGTTTTTGAGATAGTGCCTTGGTCGGATGTTCCCCCATTTCAATTACTTGATCTGCAGGAATGATAGCAATTTGCTTGCCTGCATACCCGTGTTTCGCTAATAATTGTTCAATGGTGTCCTGAGGACCTACGGCTAATATGGTGTCGTCGTTTGAAAGACTTGGTAACGATAAAAGTATTCCTTCTAATACAGCTTCTGGAGCATAATCCCCACCCATCACATCAACGGCTATTTTCATTTAATTGTGTTTAATTACTAAAGCTTTTGGCAAAAATAGCATTAAATTTAGTCAAAAAATAGCATTTTAACGGGATTTTTTCAGTTTCGCTGAAAAAACTTATAAAGCTGCAGTCAATCAGGGAATTACTTAACCGTGAATCCTTCTACGATCATTTTTCCTTTGTAGAACAAGTTACCTTCATGTACGTGAGCACGGTGGTAAAGGTGTGTTTCGCCTGTTTGTGGGTCTACTCCTAAATGCTTTGGAGTTCCGAAATCATGCGCTCTTCTTGTATCACGACGAGTAGTAGAGATTTTTCTTTTAGGATGTGCCATTGTATTGTTATTTATTAATTATTGTCTGTTAATTTTTTTAATGCTGCCCATCTCGGATCCATTTCTGGCTCCTGATCGGCTCTATTTTCATCTTCAGGGTTCGTTGTATAAATTAACTCCCCGTCTACATGCTCTTCTAAAGGCTTCACAAACCGAGGGTGCAATTTTTTCATAGGCACCTGCAAGGCAATGAAATCAAATAAATCTTGCGATAAATCTAATTTAGGAGACTTTCTGTCCAATAAGAACAAATTATTTCCCATGTCTTCGTTGTGGTCCGCATATTTATAGATGATTTTCTCATCTAAGTGAATAGGGAAATTAAATTCCTCATTCGAACGGTCACAAATTAATTTCAAAAAGCCGTCAATTTCCAGTCTAACCTGAATCATGGTGGCCGATTTATCTAACGTCGCTTTTGCGTTAAATTCGCCTTTTTGGACCCATTCCTGCTCGAAAGCAGCGAAAAATTCGTCGTTTCCGGTGAAGGAATACGGGTATACTTTATCCTCTAAAGAAAGTATCGGTATCTGGTATGCTTCTAGGACGTTCATTTTCACTCTTGGGTAAAAAAGAATGCGAAATTACGAAAATATTCGAAAACAGCAATAGTTGCGCTGAACAAATTCGTAATTTCGAAGCATGAAGCATTGGAGTCCGGCTATTAAAGCATTTTTGGGGATCTTTATTTTTTACGAAGTAGCGGGTTGGCTTTTTGTGAGTACTTTCGAGCGCCTAGATCAGCTGCTTTTGATTAATGGTTCTCATTCTGATTTTGCAGACATCGCTTTTCAAGCCCTTACGTCTATTGCTGAAGTCGTTTTGCCTATCTTGTTTTTGATTTATTTGTTTCGTTTCAAGAAAGAATACGCTTTGCCCTACGTTTATTCCTATGCTTTATCGACAGGACTGATTCAGTTTCTAAAGCATTGGGTATTTACAGATGCTTTGCGGCCATTAGCCTACTTTGCTAGCTCTGGGTTGAAATGGCATATGATACCCGGGTTGTTGATCAGTGAATTTAATTCGATGCCATCTGGCCATACGGGGGCAGCCTTTTTTATGTTCTTTTGGGTGGCGGTGCTGTTGCGTCGCTGGCACTGGGGCTTGATCGCTGGGTTTTTAGCTATAGGAGTAGCCTATTCAAGAGTTTATTTGTTTCAGCATTTTCCGATAGATACCCTCGTGGGTGCATTTATCGGTGTAGGTGCATCCGCCTTATTTTATTATTTAAACTATGCTAAGAGCAGTTCAAAGTAAACCTTACCTTTTCTGGGCGCTCGTGGGAGCGGCGGTCTACATTCCTTTTTTGGGGTTGACGCATTTGTTCGATTGGGATGAGGTAAATTTTGCGGAATCGGCGAGGGAGATGATTGTGACGGGGGATTTTTTAAGCGTCCAAATCAATTTCCAACCCTTCTGGGAGAAGCCGCCGCTTTTCTTGTGGCTGCAGGCTTTGAGTTTTATGGCTTTTGATTCCTTCTCGGGACAATCCGATATTTCGATGGAGTTTGCGGCTCGTTTTCCGAATGCGATTATTGGAATAGTTACTTTATGGACGCTTTATGGCATTGGAAAGAAGACCTGGGGGGCGAATTTCGGGAATCTATGGGCCTTTTCTTATTTAGGGGCCATTACTCCGCATGTTTATGCGAGTTCGGGAATTATCGATCCACTTTTTAATCTATTGATATTTTCAGGGGTTTATTTTTTTTCCGAGTTCTTTCAGGATTCGACGCGGTATAGGAATGTTGTTTTTGCGGGAATTGCGATTGGTTTAGCCTTGTTGACCAAAGGTCCAGCGGCATTGCTTCTCTGGGCTCTAACACTCTTATTCGTCGGAATTCTGTACCGGTCTCGGGTGAACAAGCGTTTGTTTATTGGGGCGGTGGTTGCCGGTTTGATCTCCCTATTATTCTTTGTGGCTTGGTATGGTTTGATTGCTTATAAATTTGGTTGGCAGGTCATTGAGGACTTCTTTAGCTATCAAGTACGCTTAATGACTACGGGGGATGCCGGACATGGTCAGCCCTTTTATTATCATTTTGTGGTCTTATTGATTGGATGTTTCCCCGTGTCGATTTGGGCAGGGGCTCGTTTGTTTCGCTGGAAGCGGGAGGACTTGGACTTTTCAAACTGGATGAAGGTGCTATTCTGGGTGGTCTTGATTCTGTTCAGTATCGTGAAGACGAAAATTGTGCACTATTCGTCCATGTGTTGGATTCCGTTGACCTATTTCTCAGCGGTGGTGCTGCAGGAATGGCAGGCGGGAGGGTTTCGCTTTAATTGGAAATACACGACGGCTATTGGAGTAGTAGGATTGATTTTAGCGATGGTGTTGACGGCGGTTCCGTTAATAGGCCAAAACGCGGGCCTCATCGCCCCTTACATTAAAGATGTGTTCGTGCAAGGTAATTTACAAGCGCCGGTATATTGGGCAGGGTGGGAATTTTTGATCGGTTTGGTGTTTGCTTTAGCCGTTATTTATTACTTGTTCACCAAGAAGTTACATACGTTGATGGCTGCATCCTTAGTGACGATTATGGCTTATATGGCAATCGTAGTTCCTAAAATAGAGGGATATACGC
>JBIILT010000169.1:0-4159 GCA_044338355.1 Aquirufa sp. | reverse complement strand
ATTGACATTATCGAAAAAGTGGATACAAAGAACCACAGTTCTCAAATTCACTAATCACCTACCATGCAAATACAAGAAATACAAAAAATCAGCTCTCAGGTTCGTAGAGATATTTTAAGAATGGTTCACGGTTGCCAATCT
Source organism: Aquirufa sp. (assembly GCA_044338355.1). Classification (GTDB taxonomy): domain Bacteria; phylum Bacteroidota; class Bacteroidia; order Cytophagales; family Spirosomataceae; genus Aquirufa. Next base: position 4,018 of record JBIILT010000169.1, on the reverse strand, counting down.
GGTCATCCAGGTGGATCATTAGGATGTACAGATCTTTTAGTCGATTTATACTTTAATACGATGAAACTGAAAACAGATGCAGCTGGAAAGGTTGTGTTTGATATGGATGGCAAGCATGAGGACTTATTTTTCTTGTCTAATGGTCATATTTCTCCTTTGATTTACAGTGTATTAGCTCGTCGTGGTTATTTTCCTACGGCTGAATTAGCCACGTTTAGAAAAATTGACACTCGCCTTCAAGGTCACCCTACACCGCATGAACACTTAGAAGGTATTCGCATTGCCTCTGGTTCTTTAGGACAAGGGCTTAGTGTAGCTATTGGTGCGGCACAAGCAAAGAAATTGAATGGTGATAAATCAACTGTTTTCTGTTTAATGGGAGATGGTGAGCAAAATGAAGGTCAAGTTTGGGAAGCAGCTATGTATGCGCCTCACCATAATGTAGATAATTTAATCGCTTTTATTGATGAAAATGGTCAGCAAATTGATGGTCCTACAGAAAAGGTTATGAGCAATCGTGATTTACAAGCAAAATATGAGGCTTTTGGCTGGAATGTAATGCGAATGGATGGTAATAATGCAGAAGATATTCAAATTACTTTAGTGAAGGCAAAAGCAGCTTTAGGTAATGGTGCTCCTATCATGATTATCATGAAGACAGAAATGGGTGCTGGAGTTGACTTTATGATGTATTCTCATAAATGGCATGGTGTAGCACCTAACGACCAGCAATTACAAGACGCTTTAGCGCAATTAGAAGAAACTTTAGGAGATTATTAATCAAATACAAATGGCATTATTTACCTACGAAACAAAAAAGGATACGCGCTCAGGTTTTGGAGCTGGTATGGAGTATTTAAGTCAGCATAACCCTAAAGTGGTCGCATTGTGCGCTGATTTGATTGGTTCATTGAAATTAGAAGGTTTTATTAAAAATAGTCCAGAGCGTTTTTTCCAAACAGGTATCGCAGAAGCGAACATGATTGGTATCTCTGCAGGTTTAACTTTAGGTGGTTTTATTCCTTTTGCAACGACATTTGCAAACTTTGGAACTGGTCGTGTCTATGACCAAATTCGTCAATCCGTCGCTTATTCGGGAAAGAACGTTAAGATTTGTTGTTCACACGCAGGTTTAACGCTCGGAGAGGATGGGGCTACGCACCAAATTTTAGAAGATATTGGATTGATGAAGATGTTACCCGGCATGGTAGTGATTAATCCATGTGATTATAATCAAACGAAGGCAGCTACTATCGCCATCGCTGAATACGAAGGTCCAGTATATCTGCGTTTTGGTCGTCCTGTAGTTCCTGTGTTTACTCCGGAGGACCAGAAGTTTGAAATAGGTAAAGCAGTTCACCTCGTAGACGGAACAGATGTTACGATTTTAGCGACAGGACACCTAGTTTGGGAGGCCATTCAAGCCGCTGAAGCTTTATTAGTAAAAGGAATTAAAGCAGACGTAATCAATATTCACACGATTAAACCATTAGATGTTCAAGCTATCCTAGCTTCTGTTAAGAAGACTGGCTGTGTAGTTACAGCTGAAGAACATCAGTATAATGGTGGTTTAGGCGATTCAGTAGCCCAGTATTTAGCGATGAATCATCCGACACCGATGGAGTTTGTAGGAGTGAATGATTCTTTTGGTGAATCTGGAAAACCGGCTGAACTGATGGAAAAATATGGTTTAAACGCAGAAGCGATCGTTGCGAAAGCAATGAAAGTAATGGCACGTAAATAATCGTTAAAAAGGATAGCCAATTCCAATATTAAATTCAATTGGGTTTTGTCCTGCTTCGAAAGAAGTTTGCGGCAGAACCCATTTTTGATTTGCAGGGTTTGCTGGATTGATGACTTTCGTAGCTAAATCAAGTCGTAACAAAAAGAAATCAAAGTCCCATCGAAGTCCAAATCCAGTTCCTACCGCAATTTGATTATAAAAATCACTCAATTGAAATTGAGTAGTTGGGTCAGTATTTCCTTGCGTCATATTCCAAACATTACCAGCATCGATGAAAAAGGCTCCATTCATTTGGCCAAATAATTGAAATAATTTAAAACGATATTCAAGTGAGGATTCTAATAAGATACTTCCGGGCTGCTCTACTAAGTTAGAAGTTGAGACATAAGCTCCAGGTCCTAATCGTCTAGGTTTCCAAGCCCTGACACTGGAAGGACCACCGATAAAGAAGTTCTTTTCGTAAGGTAGTTGGTAATCATTTTCTTGACCATACGAGTAGGCAATTCCTCCTAAAAGTTTGAAGGCTATCTGTGATTTTTGATTTCTACCCAGCATTTTGTACTTACGGTAATCAAAATTTATTCGCAGAAACCTATAAAACTGAATTTCTTGGCCATTATTTAATAAATCAGTTACAAAATTAAATTTATAATTAGGTAAAAAATTAAGTGTCGTGCCACCAGATTCAAGTCCTAATTGAAAAATTTTACCACTTTTAAGTTCATTGCTTGGTAATAAATCACGGTATACGTATTGAAAAGATATGCTGCTTACAAAACTGGGATTAAAACTTCGGTAAAGATTATTGCCTTTAACTTTCAAATCCTCGAGGTAGGATTTAAATGCGTCTGAGGTAGAAGTTTCTGGATATAGCGTATTTAACAAGTTAAGGTCGATTAAAGAAAATGTGAAAAAGTTATATTCACTTTTTTGCCATGAATACCTTTGAAATAGGTTAAGGTTGGTTCGTTGATACTCCGGACGGTTGATAAAGTCAAAACCAACTCCTACAGAAGTTTTAGCTCCATAGTAAGATCCAAGTTTTCCTACCATGACATTAGGTAAGTGTAGAAATGGAAAATTAATAGAGGCAGATGCATTTAATTCTAGATTATTCCGTGTTTCAGTCGTATTGATAAATCCTGACTGTGCCTCGTAACCAATCCGCGTTGAAAAATCGAAGAAATCTAAACTGGAGAAAAGCCGTCTTACTTTAAAGGAATTTGTCAAAAATGGACCAGGTATACCACGAAATACGCTTCCACCTAATTCAGAACTAAAATTGTATTTCTCATTTTGAAATAATTCAATTTTAGGAAACAAACGCGTTTTAGTTGTGTCAAAACGGATAGAAACTGTCTTAAATTGATCAGTTAGATAGATATTCTTTAAGCTTTGATTGAATAAATCTACCGAATACAAATCATCTTCGTGCAGATTAATCAATTTAGCCAGACTTTTCAAAGGTGGGCGTTCAGCCGGATTACCATAAGGATCTGATATACTAAAATCGGGTAAGCCTATCCGATAAAGTCTATCATAATTAGCTATGGTAGAATGATTCTTAAATTCAGGGATCTTGTAGTATAAAGATATGCGTTGAAGAGTCGAATCTTTCAAATCGTTTAATCGTATACCTACTGCATCAGGCGAGAAGTAATAATACCCTTCATTTCGTAGATGATGACTTAATAGCTCCTTTTCTTTATTGATTAAGGATAATTGCAAACGTCCCATTGGTCTAATAATGCTATTTTCCTTCAAATAGGAGTTAACATGTTCCGCCAAAATAGGGTTATCCACGGATACTGAATCTTGTTTTGTAAAATAACTAGCTTCCCCTTCACTAATGGCAAATGTCACATTAACTAGGTTGTCAATTGTATCTAATTTCGATTCGATTTTCGAATTCAAAAAGCCATTTTCACGATAATATCGCTGTATTTGAGCTGTATTTGTTGTCAACCAAATGGAACTAAAATCAGGATTGGGAGACTTGAAGAATTGAATAAAACTGGGTTTAATTTCGAGAGAATCTTTTCTTTTCCTTTTAATGCCCAGATAAGTGTATAATTTTGCAGGCAGTAAACGACGGTATGAATTCTTTAAACCTAGCACATTGGTTCGTAATTCAGCTTTAGAAATTTGCTGATTACCAATTAAATCAATTTGATTTATAACGGGATTTGGAATTTTAAATGCTTGGTACTGTCCACAAGAAATGAGACCAATACTGAGTACAATAAAACCGATAATTGATTGATTCTTCAAGAG
>JBIILT010000168.1:0-4209 GCA_044338355.1 Aquirufa sp. | reverse complement strand
TTCTGTTAGCACCAGCGGAACAAAATGAATTTATTCAAGGCGTTGTAGGTTGGGTGGATTTACAGAGTGCAAATATCGAAGATCGGCTAGCCTATTTCTCCCAATTTGAGGCCATAAAAGGCTTCAGGCATATCGTGCAGGGGGAAAAAGACCCTGCATTTCTAGCTCGCAAAGAATTCATCAGAGGGGTTAAGGCACTAGCTAGCTTCGATTTGAGCTATGATTTATTGATCTATCCTCATCAAATTAGGTCGGCCATTACTTTTTGTGAAACATGTGCTGATCAAAAAATTGTATTAGATCATTTGGCAAAGGCACCACTAAAGTCAGGGAATATTCAGGAATGGAAGAAGGATATTCTTCCATTTGCTAGATTATCCCACGTTTCAGCTAAAATTTCCGGGATAGTAACAGAAGCGGCAGATCAATATTGGACACAGGATCAAGTGAATGAAATAGTAGGAATCGCTTTAGATGTATTTGGTCCGGATAGACTAATGATTGGAAGTGATTATCCGGTAGTTTTAGTAAATTCATCTCTAGAACGCTGGGTGCTATCATTTCAAGAAGCTTTGAAAAACTTAAGCGCAACTGAAAAAGACAAAATATACCACAAAAACGTTACCGAGTTTTATCAATTAGAAATACTATGAATTTAGGATTAAGAGAGAAAGTCATTATTGTAACAGGGGGAGCCAAAGGAATTGGAGAGGGTATATCAGAATCTTTGGCCTTAGAATCTGCTATGGTAGCGATCGTGGGTCGAAACGAGGCAGATAATCTGCGTTGTATTGAAAAAATTCAAGCTACTGGAGGGCAGGCTTTTTCATTTGTAGCAGATTTGAGCAATCCATCAGAATGCAGTATGGTGGTTGAAAATGTGGCAAAGATGTTTGGAAAAATAGATGGTTTAGTAAATAATGCCGGATTAAATGATGGGGTTGGTCTAGAAACAGGTAATTACGAAAAATTCATACAGTCCATCAATGCGAATTTGACACATTATTATTTAATGGCACAAGCAGTATTACCCTATTTGAAGAAGAGTAAAGGTGCCATCGTGAATATTGGATCCAAAACGGCCGAAACCGGCCAAGGAAATACATCAGGATATGCCGCCTCTAATGGAGGACGAAATGCTTTAACGCGCGAATGGGCGTTAGAATTACGCGAATATAACATTCGGGTGAATTCCGTTATCGTTGCAGAATGCTACACACCCATGTATGAGAAATGGATTCAAACGTTAGAAAATCCTACCGCAAAGCTAGAAAGTATCACAAATAAAATACCTCTAGGTCAACGCATGACCACAAAAGAGGAAATAGGGGATATGGTTACTTTTTTGATGTCACCTAAATCAAGTCATACAACAGGACAAATTATCCACGTGGATGGAGGATATGTTCATTTGGATCGAGCCATTTCATGAGAAGTTTTGACAAATTTGAGAGTCCTGGACTAATCGTTTATCCTGATCGGGTAAAACGTAATATTGCCAAAGTTATAGAAATGGTAGAAGGCAATCCAGCTCGACTACGCCCGCACATTAAAACACATAAAACAAAAGAGGGCAACGACCTATTGTTAGCAGCGGGTATCACTAAATTTAAGTGCGCTACTATCGCAGAAGCGGAATTATTAGCCCTTTCTGAGGCGCCAGATGTCCTTATATCGATGCAATTGATCGGACCTAATTTGGAACGATTTAAAAATTTAAAGACGCATTACCCTAAAACATCATTTTCATCTATTATAGATGACTCCTTTGCAGCAGACGAACTAAACCGCTTTTTTGAGGGAAGTGAAACTGAAGTATTTGTCGATTTGAATATGGGAATGAATCGGACGGGTATAAAGCCAGAGAAGGCTTTGGCATTAATTCAGCATATTCAAACTTTACCTAACATCACATTGCGCGGTTTGCACGCCTACGATGGACATATTCGTGATAAAGTGTATGAAGACCGATTAGAACACGTAAAAACGGAATTTAGGTCTTTTTATCAGCTATTAGAACAAGTTAATTATTCAAAATGGGAATTAGTCGTATCTGGAACGCCCAGCTTTCTAGTGCACCATAAAATTCCACAGTTTACTTGCAGTCCTGGAACTTTTATATTCTTTGATGCGGGTTATGCAGACTTATTTCCAGAAAATACCTTCGAGTTTGGAGTAGAAATTATCTCTAGGATTATTTCAAAACCCACAAATAGCACCATTTGCTTAGATTTAGGCCATAAATCGGTTGCGGCTGAAAACCAAATAGATCATCGAGTTCGTTTTATAGACCATCCTAAATGGGTACTTAAATCTCAAAGTGAAGAACATGGAATCGTAGAAGTAGGTGATAATTCAACATTTTCAATAGGAGAAATTATTCGAATGATTCCGTATCATATTTGCCCTACGGTTAATCTCCATTCTCATTTACAAGTAATTGATGGAGGCTTATGGGAAGTAAAAGCTAGAAATCGCAGACTATGCTATTAATTGATGCACATCTAGACTTGAGTATGAACGCTCTGGAATGGAATCGAGATTTAAGATCTAGTATCCAAGAAATTAATGAACGAGAAAAATTATTAACAGATAAACCAGATCGCGGAAATGCCACGGTTTGTCTAGAAGAACTACGAAAAGGGAATGTAGGAATCGTAGTTGCAACTCAAATAGCTCGTTATGTAGCCCCAGATTCTGCTTTACCAGGCTGGAATAGTCCTGAACAAGCATGGGCCCAAACACAAGGACAGTTAGCCTATTACAAAGCTTTAGAACGTAGCGACGATTTACGTCCCATTCGGAATTATTCAGAATTACAGGATCATTTGAATCAATGGGAATCTGACGGACATACCATTGGGTATATTTTAAGCCTTGAAGGGGCTGATTCCATTGTTTCACTAGAGTATTTAGAAATAGCCCATGCCTATGGCTTGCGAGCCCTAGGGCCCGCCCATTATGGACCAGGCCGTTACGCGCAAGGAACTAACGCCACAGGTGGAATGGGAGCTATGGGTCGGGATTTATTGAGAAAAATGATGGATTTAAACATTATTTTAGATGCGACTCATTTGTGCGATGATAGTTTTTGGGAAGCTATGGAGAATCACCTAGGTCCTGTTTGGGCAAGCCACCAAAATTGTCGTGCCTTAGTAAATCATAATCGTCAATTTTCAGATGAACAATTAAAGGAAATTATTTCACGCGGTGCAGTCATTGGAATGCCGATGGACGCGTGGATGATGGTTCCAGACTGGGTAAGAGGTGAATCTACGCCTTTGAGCAAAAATGTTACACTAAATACGCTAATTGATCATTTAGTTCATATCTGTGATTTAGCGGGCAATACGAATCACGTCGGATTAGGTACTGACTTAGATGGGGGATTTGGGAGAGAGCAGTCTCCTGCTGATATTGAAACCATTTCAGATTTACAAAAACTACCTGATTTATTATTAAATAGAGGTTTTTCTGACGATGATATCGTAAAATTTTGCCACCAAAACTGGTTAAATTTTTTAGAAAAAGCCTGGACCTAGCTTTTCGGTGGAGGACTCACACTCGTCCAGCCTCCATCAACAATTAAGGTTTGGCCTGTAATATGTTTCGCTTTATCACTTAAAAAGAAACAAACAACTTCTGCGATATCCTGTACGTCTGCCGGTTTACCTAAAGGGGTAATTCTACTCCATTCTTTATTATAATTAGCATCTTTTTCTGTCCGTTCTGTCATTGTAGCTCCTGGTGAAACGGCGTTGATGCGAATTTGGACAGGAGAAAGATCGATGACTAGGTTTTGGACTAATTGATTTAGTGCCGCCTTGGTCATTCCATAAGCCGCTAAATTAGGATGTGCCTGATGACCTGTCACAGAGGAGGTAACGACGATTGAACCAGAATTTCCAGCTGATCGAATAGATTTTGCCACTTCTTGAATTAGGAAAAAAGTGCCCTGAATATTCAGATCAAGCAAAGCCTTCATGGATGATGGACTATAATCCCAAAAACTCCCAAAAGTCGTCATCCCCGCATTACAAACGCAACCAGCCAATTCCCCTGGCAATGATTTCGCAAAGGATACCAATTCTTTGATAAACGCTATGGAACTAACGTCACCAACCTTCGAATAAGGTCCTGATAAAAGAGAGGAATCGATGTCATTCACAACAACCAAATGCCCCTCTGAAATCAACTGCTGCGCACTCT
>JBIILT010000167.1:0-4221 GCA_044338355.1 Aquirufa sp. | reverse complement strand
TGGGCGGCGCAGGCTGTTTTAAAGGAGATGATTTTAACCTTAATGAGAACGGAAAGTCCTTATTTATTCTAATGTCTAAAATGCCCAACCTTCAAGTAGTTAAAATAGGCGGAAATGTCATCGACAATCCATCCGCCTTAGCTAGCTTTTTGCAGGATTTTGCGTCTTTAACTGGCCCTAAACTACTTATTCATGGAGGTGGCAAAATTGCCACACAGATGGCGGCCTCGATGGGCATTGAGAGTCAAATGATCGAAGGAAGACGTGTGACAGACGAAGAAAGTCTTCGCATCGTGACGATGGTCTATGCGGGTTGGATTAATAAATCCCTTGTGGCAGACTTACAGGCTTCATCTTGTAACGCCTTGGGATTAACTGGACCCGATGGTGGGGTGGTGCTTTCGAAAAAAAGACCGACAGAACCCATTGATTATGGTTTTGTAGGAGATATCGTTTCGGTCAATGCAGCTTCGCTAGCAGGTTTACTAGCGGCTGGATTTTCACCAGTCTTCGCTCCTATTACGGCTGATGCTTCGGGTCAATTATTGAATACGAATGCAGATACGATGGCGCAGGCTTTGGCTATCGCACTCAGTTCGACATATGACGTTACCTTAACGTATTGCTTTGAGAAAAAAGGCGTTTTAAAGGATCCTTCTGACGATGATTCGGTCATTAGCTCCATCAATCCAGCTTCGTTTATAGACTTAAAAGAAAAAGGTATTGTCTCTGCTGGGATGATTCCTAAATTAGAGAATGCCTTAATGGCGATCTCTGCGGGGGTTTCGGTGGTGCGTTTATGCCACGCTGAAAACTTGCAAAAAACCAACATTGGAACAACAATTAGTGCCTAATATGTACCAGGAAAGTCAATTTCTAGCTGCCAAAAATCTATTAGCCCAGCTAATAGCCTGCCCTTCATTGAGTAAGGAGGAGGAAGGGACAGCGCAGATTTTGGTAGACTTTTTCACGGCGCAGGGTATTACTTCTAATCGCTTAGGCAATAATATCTGGGCTACGAATTTGCATTTCGATGCATCGAAGCCTACCCTACTTTTGAATTCACACCACGATACAGTGAAGGCAAATGCATCTTGGACCTTCGATCCCTTATTAGCCACCGAGCAGGAGGGGAAATTAATCGGACTCGGATCTAATGATGCTGGAGCTAGTTTAGTTTGTTTGATTGCCACTTTTGTGTCTTTTTATGCAGTGGAAAATCTAGGTTTCAACTTGGTATTAGCGGCTACCGCTGAAGAGGAAATATCAGGAAGAGGAGGAATTGAGGCACTTTTGAGTTCAAGCGAATTTCCGCACATCAATTACGCGATCGTGGGTGAACCGACTGATTGTGCCATGGCGATTGCAGAAAAAGGATTGATGGTGGTGGATGCACAGGTGAAAGGAATTGCAGGACATGCGGCTAGAAATGAGGGAGTAAACGCGATTTATTTGGCTTTGGAAGATATCCAAAACATTCAAAATCATTCGTTCGCGCGCGTTTCCGAGCTTTTAGGACCTGTAAAAACGACCGTTACGGTTATTAATGCAGGCAAACAACATAATGTCATTCCTGATGTGTGCGATTACGTTATTGATTGCAGGGTGAATGAATGTTACAGCTTAGAAGAGGTTTTATCCGAGTTAAAATCCATCGTTCAGGCAGAATTAACACCGCGGTCGATTCGATTAAATTCCAGTAAAATGGAGGAATCGCATCCTATTGTGAAGGCGGCAAAGGATTTAGGCATTACCCTATTCGGCTCGCCTACCCTTTCCGATCAAGCATTATTATCCGTACCTTCCGTTAAAATCGGTCCTGGACATTCTGGGAGATCGCATACGGCAGATGAATTTATATTCTTGGATGAGTTGAGACAAGGCATCCAAACGTATCAAAATCTACTCCTTGAAGTAAACAAATAAGATTGTGGCAAAACTTTGGCAAAAAGAAAATCAGACGACAGATGCTAAAATCGAGAAATTCACGATAGGGAACGACCCCGTGTATGACTTGCAATTAGCGCGCTATGATGTGCTGGGTTCCCTGGCTCACATCACGATGTTAGAAAAAGTAGGTCTGTTAGGCAAAGATGAATTAAGTCCTCTTTGTGCTGAATTGAAATCTATTTATGCCAAAATCGAAGCGGGTGATTTCACTATCGAAGACGGGATGGAAGATGTCCACTCGCAAATCGAATACTTATTAACCCAAAAATTAGGCGATCAAGGCAAGAAAATCCATGCAGGACGTTCCAGAAACGACCAAGTTTTAGTGGATTTGAAATTATTTATGCGGGCGGAAATCCAGCATATCGCCGATGCAGTCGAGCGTTTATTTGATTTACTCATCGCTAAAAGCGAAGCCCATAAAAACGATTTATTACCCGGTTACACGCACTTGCAAATTGCGATGCCGTCTTCATTCGGACTTTGGTTCGGAGCTTATGCAGAAAGCCTGGTTGAGGATATCGAGTTATTAGAGGCGGCCTTCCGTCTAGCGAACAAGAATCCACTGGGTTCTGGTGCGGGATATGGATCGTCCTTTCCTTTGGACAGAAAATACACGACCGAATTATTAGGCTTCGAATCGCCGCACGTAAATGTGATCAATGCACAGTTATCCCGTGGAAAGACCGAATTATATGTTTTAACGGCCATAGCACAGATCGCGACTACTCTGAGCAAATTAGCGATGGATGTGTGTTTATATAATTCCCAAAACTTCGGATTCATCGAACTCCCTAGCTCTTTAACGACAGGAAGTTCCATCATGCCACACAAGAAGAATCCAGACGTAGCCGAATTATTGCGGGGTAAAGCCAACAAATTGAAGGCTCTGCCTAACCAATTGCAGTTATTAACAAGCAATTTGCCGTCTGGCTACCACCGCGAATTCCAATTAACGAAGGAATTATTAATGCCAGCTATCGAGGAAATTTTAGACGGGTTAGAGATCACGCATTATATGGTCAGCCATATGCAAGTGAAGAAAAACCTATTGATGGACTCGAAATATGATTTGCTATTCTCTGTAGAGGAAGTCAATAAATTAGTCGTACAAGGAGTTCCGTTTCGGGAGGCATACCAAATCGTAGGTAAAAAGATCGAGGACGGTGATTTCGACGGAAGCACACGCGAGATCAATCACACGCACTTAGGTAGCATCGGAAATTTAGGTTTGGCAGAAATTCAAGACCAAAAGGAAATCGCTTGGAAGCGTTTTGGCTTTGAAAAAGTGAACAAAGCTATCGCTGCATTAATTTCTTAATATACTTTCCTAGAATATCGAATTCTAAGTTGACACGATCCCCTATTTTTAGTTGATGAAAAACGGTGTGTTCGTAGGTGTAGGGTATAATACAAACCGTAAACGAGTCATCCTGAGAATCCACCACGGTTAGGCTGGTCCCATTCACGCAAATCGAACCTTTTTCTACGGTAACGTTCCCACTGCTTATCGGATAGCTAAAACGGTATTCCCAGCTTCCTTGTTGATCTTTTATTTCCGTACAAATGCCCGTTAAATCGACGTGTCCTTGAACAATATGCCCATCGAAACGAGCATTCGCGGCCATGCAGCGTTCTAGATTTACTTTTTGGCCTATCGCTACATCGCCTATATTCGTCTTCTGTAAGGTTTCATCGATGGCTGTGACGCGGTATTGATCTCCATTAATCTCTACAACAGTCAAACAAACCCCATTGTGAGCCAAGGATTGATCCACCTTTAACTCCTGTGTAAACGGTGATGTGAACCAAAATTCTACATTCGTTCCCTTTGCTTCCTTCCTTACTAGCGATCCCATCGCCTCTACAATACCTGTAAACATCTGAATAATTTGCTAATTTTACGATGTCAAAATTACACCCATTCCAATGAAATTCAATAAATGGCTTCTCTTTCTGTTACCCATCATCGCCATTCTGGCCTATTTTAGTATTCCTACGACAAAACCTGTAGAAGAAACGGGGGCTGATGTAGAAAAAATCAGGAAAGCGAAAGATGAAAGCTTTGCAAGTTCTGAGGATTCTCCCATTAAAGATAAAGCATCCTTCAAGGGCCTTAATTACTATCCCTTTAATAAAGATTACATTGTAAACTTCGTCATAGAAAAAGCCGAAAAAGCGCAATCGGTGGATATAAAAATGACGGATGGAACCACGGAGAAATTAATTTTATTTGGCAAAATCAAAGCAGATATCCAAGCTTTCTCTGTA
>JBIILT010000166.1:0-4223 GCA_044338355.1 Aquirufa sp. | reverse complement strand
TTCAGCTTATGTGGCAGGCTTAAATGTAGGCGACGAAGTATTGAAAGTAAATGGTGCAGATTATCCAGGGATGGACAAATTGCTTGCTGACAAGAAACCAGGGGATTCTTTAGTATTCTCAGTGAAAAGAGATGGAATGGAGCGTACTTTTTTAGTCGCTGTGCAGCAAACGCCTTTAAAGGCTTTTGTAATTGAATCAGAAGCTACACCGACGGAAGCTCAATTGAAACTGCGCCATAAGTGGTTAGGCGGGAATTAATCCGTCTGTTTAGCCATTTCGGCATACATATTTTTAAAGGTCTGTAAGACGAAATCTTGAAAGGAGGAGCTGGATACCAGCTCCTCTATTTCATTTTGGGAAGAAAAGTCCATCACGGAATATTTGTAACTCTGCTCTAAGTGCGGAGTCTCAAACTTCACGATGTATTTCGAATTCCACTCGAAAAGGGAGATTCGCATCTGTGGATGGCTTATATCCTTGATAAAATGCATTAGTCTTGAATGATTTTAACGCTTTGGATTTTATCTCCTTCACGTACTAAATCAATTACGTCTAATCCTTCTACTACTTTACCAAAACACGTGTGCTTACGGTCTAAGTGTGCCGTATTGTTACGTGAGTGGCAAATAAAGAATTGAGAACCACCTGTATTAGGTCCACGGTGAGCCATCGATAAAACGCCACGGTCATGGAACTGGTTATTACCCGTTAATTCACATGGAATAGTGTAACCTGGTCCACCGGCTCCTGTTCCGTCTGGACAACCCCCTTGGATCACGAAATCATTAATCACGCGGTGGAATGAGATACCGTCATAAAAGCCTTTCTCCGCTAAGTCGATGAAGTTTTTAACGTGGATAGGTGCATCCTCTGAGTAGAATTCGATTTTCATTAACCCTTTGTCGGTTAACATTTCTGCGTATGCCATAATTTTACATTTAATTAAGCTACAAAGATGCGAATGAAATTTGAATTATTTAAATTGAACTTTCTTTTAGCCTTATGAAATACCTGGTATTACTATTTGTTTCCCTGTTCCTATTTAGTTGTTCTAACTCGACAGAGGATGAAAAGCGCGAATCAAGTGACTTTTTCTTGCGTGGAAATGCGAAATGGAAAGAAAAAGAGTACCATGAGGCAGTTAAATGGTATACGGAGGCGATTGCCAAACGTACTGATTTCTCGGATGCCTATTATAATCGAGGTTTAGTGTACCAAATCTTAGAGAAGAATGACGAGGCCTTAGCGGACTTTACGAAGGCGGCGGAATTAGATACAAAATTCGCTCCTGCCCTCTTTAAAAAGGCAGAAATGTTACAAACTTTACAGCGATTTGACGAGGCCGTTCCGGCGGTTGATGCCTTGGTGAAATCTTTCCCAGATTCTGCGGCAAACTGGACATTAAAAGGTGATATTTTACTTCAAAAGGCTGATTTATCGGGTTCTCTATCTTCTTATGACCGTTCTCTCTCTCTCGATTCTACTTCCATTGAAACCTTGATTAATAAAGGTGTGGTGTTGCAGGAGATGAATGAAATCGATTTAGCAGAAACCGTATTTAAGCAGGCTTTGAAATCTGGAAAATACCAGGATCTTCTCAATAATAATTTAGGTTACCTCGCTATTCAGCGTATGCAATGGGATTTAGCGGCTGCTTATGTTAAGAAAGCGCTTGAAAAGGATCCTAAGAATGAATTGTATTTGAAGAATTGGGCCAAAATTCAGGCTAAATCAAGCCTTAAATAAGGACATATATCGCTTCAATTCTGCCGCGTTTTCGATGGAATTCGTATGAATTTCTAATAAAGCTGGACCCTTGTAATTTAAAAAGGTTTTGAGGTCTAATTCACTTGTATTCGAGGCTGAAAAGTACTTGATTCCAACATCTTTTGACGTATTCTCTGCCGAAATACTTTGACGTGTTTCCATAAACTCATCCAGCTCTGGCAAATCTTTTGCTCCTTCCAGGTTGCGGAATATACCCCCACCCCCATTATTAAAGACGATAATGCGTAAGTTAGCCGGAATGTAGTTGTTCCATAGCGCGTTTTTGTCGTAATGAAAAGCTACATCACCAATGATGGAGATGCATAGTTTGTCTGTTTTTTGGGCGGCACCTACGGCCGTACTTAAACAACCATCGATACCAGAGGTACCTCGGTTTGAGTAAACTTCTGTTGTATGGAATTTGGCTAAAGTCCAGTTAATGTATCTGACAGCTAGGGAGTTAGCGATGTGTACTTCGGCTGATTCTTGCTCAATCGCTACCGTAATTGCCTCGTATAAATGGATTTCTGTCCAATTCGGTTTACCAAAAAAATCGGCTTGTAGTGGCTTAATTTTAGCTGAATTCCAGGTGCCCCATGATTTATTTACCCAATTTGTGCCTTCAATAAAACTTTGCGCATCCGTATTTACCACGTGAGTCAAACATAAAAATGGATCAGGTCTCCCAATCGGATTAGGGTGAATGAGCCAAGATTGCTTTGGCTTGTGTATACGCAGAAACTGTTTAATTCGCTTTGAAACGAAGGATTTACCAAAATGAATATGTAAATCTGGTTGCAACGAAGGCCATAAAGACTCGTCCGCTAATAGCAAATCGTGCGCAATGGTGCTGCCACAATTCGAAGTCGCATCGCCTATGACTGGAATCCCATAGGCAGATAGCGTTTCGAAAATGGAATTATCTTCCATTTGACCTACGGTTACTAGGATTTTATCAGCAGCAACAATTTCCTGATTGAAATAAGAAAAGTCCATCAATTTCTCTACTCTCTGCTCTATACTCTCTACTCTCTTATCTGCTTTCGGCAAAACGAAACCTGGCTCTGGATAAAACGGCTCCCTAATCGGCACATTTATCTGCACTGGGCCTTTCGGCTCTGCTAAAGCTATTGCGGTAGCAGAGTAACAATCATCCGTTTCAAAATCAAAAAAGGCTTTTGCGTGCTTCCCAAACAAGTTTTCTTGATAGATTGTCTGTCCATCCCATTGTCCGATCCATTCTTTTGGACGGTCAGCGGTTAAAACGATTAACGGAACTTCTTGAAAGAAGGCTTCTACTACAGCTGGAGCAAAGTTTAATCCCGCAGAGCCGGAGGTGCAGCAAATAACCACTGGCTTGCCTGTTTTTAGGGCTATTCCTAGGCCAAAAAATCCAGCAGAGCGTTCGTCTGAAATGGAATAGCATTTGAAACCGCCGTGGCGAGTTAGGGCGAGCATTAAAGGGGCATTCCTCGAACCTGGGCATATAACTGCCTCATTTACACCTTGTTGGTATAAAGAGTCTACGAGTTCGATGATGCCTTTTGGAAATGCCATAGCAAAAAAAAGCCTCGTGAGAGGCTTTAAAAATTATCCAAGATATGTTTTTAGTGCTTTGCTTCGAGAAGTGTGTCGTAAACGACGGATCGCTTTCTCTTTAATTTGTCTTACACGCTCACGCGTTAAATTAAATTTCTCACCGATCTCCTCAAGAGTCATTGCATGTTCGCCATTTAAGCCGAAATACAAGGTAACCACATCTGCCTCCCGTTGAGTTAAGGTAGATAAAGCGCGTTGTACTTCACGACGAAGAGAATCGTTGATCAAACCAGAATCCGGTTTGTCCTCAGAATCATTCTCTAATACGTCTAGAAGGGAGTTTTCTTCCCCTTGAACGAATGGAGCATCCATAGAGACGTGACGACCTGAAATTTTCAGGGTATCTACTACTTCTCCAGTTGAAATTTCTAAAACTTCCGCTAATTCTTCAGGAGATGGCTCACGCTCGAATTTTTGCTCTAATTCAGAGAATGTCTTTGAAATCTTGTTCAAAGAACCTACTCTATTTAAAGGCAAACGTACGATACGAGATTGCTCTGCTAAAGCTTGAAGGATCGATTGACGAATCCACCAAACGGCATATGAAATGAATTTAAATCCACGAGTTTCATCAAAACGTTGTGCTGCTTTGATCAAACCTAAGTTTCCTTCGTTAATTAAGTCACCTAAGCTAAGACCTTGGTTTTGGTATTGTTTTGCAACGGATACCACGAAACGAAGGTTCGCTTTTGTTAGACGCTCTAATGACAATTGATCCCCTTCGCGAATCTTCTGCGCTAGGATTACCTCTTCATCCGGAGTCAATAAATCGACTTTACCGATCTCTTGAAGGTATTTATCTAGAGATTGACTTTCCCTGTTGGTAATTTGTTTGCTAATTTTTAGCTGTCTCATA
>JBIILT010000165.1:0-4229 GCA_044338355.1 Aquirufa sp. | reverse complement strand
GTGGAAGAAGTGGTTAATACGAATCTACAATCTTCTTAACAGCAGGTAAATAACCTTCTCCGAACAGATTGACGTGTACTAAAAGTGGGTACAGATTGTACAAGGGGATGCGCTCGTGGAATCCTTTTTCAATGGGGAAATTCGCGTGATAGGCTTCGTAGAAACCTTCTTCAAACCCTCCAAACATCGTGGTAAAGGCAAGCTCCGCTTCTCTTAATCCAAAATAACAAGCAGGGTCGACGAGTGTAATTAATCCTTCTGGATTTGTCATTACATTACCGGACCAAAGATCCCCATGTAGTAAAGCGGACTTTTCATTGGGCAAAAGCGATGGTAGTTTTTCGAACAATACTTCAAATTTTGCCTCTAGAGCAGCGTCGATTTTACGATCATAGATTGCTCTGGCTAATTGGTTGCGTAAGCGATGTTCGATGAAAAAAGCGATGCCATCTTGATTCCAACTATTAATTTGTGGAGCAGCTCCGATATAGTTGGTATAATCAAGTCCGTGGCCGTTTTTCGACGTATTTTTATGCAATCGAGCCAGCTTCTCTCCAAAATCCACCCAGTAATTTGCCGCCTTTTCTCCAGATGGAATGCATTCCATCATCAAGTATTCTTTCTCTTCCATCGTTCCCGTTCCAATAACGCTTGGTACGGAAATAGAGGTTGTATTTCCGATTAAATCTAAGTTTTTTGCCTCAGCTTCGAACAGACCTTGGTGATCGCCTTGGTTCCACTTAATAAAGTATTCCTGCTTATTTTTCAGTTGGACGCGAACAGCTAGATTAAAATTACCTCCATAAAAAAACTCTCGGTCCTTCACCTCGGTGTTTTCACCTAAATGATGCTGGATAATTTTATCAATAAACTGGTATTGTGCTTGCGTTTCGGTAGACATAAATCAAAATTACGATTTTCTTTTATAAAGCGGAACCGTGCTGCAAGGTTCTCCATAAAACAAGCTCTTTGCCACTGGCTGCAATAATTGCGTAATTTTTAGGTAGGCATCCGTGGGAACGGATTCTTTCGAGCAACCTTTGATGACGATTTTGGCATCCATAAAATCTTCCGGCTTTATCTTCGCCAAAGCCTGCTCAAACAAAGTCTTTTCTAGATCGGCTAAATTTCCAAAAACGAGTGTCTTCGCAAAAGGGGTCAACTGAACGCCTAATAACATATAGGCCCAGGTGGGGATAATCGCATCTTCGCTGCAACCGACTGCCACATGTTTTCCCGCGTAACTAGACCAATCATTACTGGCGATGAACTCTCTAAAGTCCTTCTCTCTCAAGGCGATACCTTGGAATAATTGCTCTTTTATGTCGATGAAAACACGGTCTCCTGGAATGCGTAAATCTTCTAAATCGATTTGCGTTAGCCCACTTTGGTTCACTCGGTTGATGATTTCCTCTGCCATGTTACAAGGATTTAAGTTTCGGTTTTGTCCCCATATATTCTTTTAAATAGTCGGGCTCTTTCGTAACGAGATTTTCGAATTTTTGGTTCAAAAAAGCCTCTTGCGCTAATTTTCCCATGTATTTTGCCTCCGGTAGTAATGGTCCATCAAGGAATGTGATGGCTGGATGCGTACAGCTTTCTTTCCATTTTGCAGATCCATTTCCGAAAGCAAGTACAGGTTTGAATTCCTGAAATGAGTCAGGGCTTAAAATATGTGCTTCTTGTGGAGATAACTCCTCTAATGCTGAAGAGTAAACTTCCGCATAAACTTCCATTCTTCGGGCATCTAATAGGGGTAAAAGTAAGACATCAGTCGGAGCCTGAACTGCAGAGGCTAATACTTGCAAGGTGGGTAGACAGATTAAAGGCTTGTCCAAAGCGAAGCAAATTCCTTTCGCCGTCGCTAAACCGATGCGCAAACCCGTGTAAGAACCGGGTCCGTTGGATACAGCTACGGCGGAAATGTCTTGTAGTGAGTAACCAGCCGTCTTCATTACCTTTTCAATCAAAAGCGTGAGTGCTTTCGAGTGTGAGCCTTCTTCTGAAACCAATTCCTGGGTGATCAACTGCCCGTTTTCGTGAAGGGCAACGGAACAGTTTTGGGTCGACGTATCTAAACTTAGGATCAGATTCATTTCAAAGCAGTAATTAATTCCACGCCTTTTAAAAGACTTGGATCATTTTCAAAAGACCATTCATTAATTCCTTTTTTCAGGTAATAATGGTGCACTATTTCTTGTTCTAATAACGCCGAAATCACTTTTTTGTTCGCATTCATTTCCTTGGCGACTGATGAATCCCACTCGGGTTTTGCTTTTTCTAAAGTGGCTGTTAAGTTCGCATACAAAGGGTCTCTCTGCGTCTCTTTAAGTAATTCACGCATTTGTTTTTCTAGTGGACTCTCATACTTGAATGGGCTAGCCTTTACCCATTGAACGAAATCTTCGAATTCTTTATCCGTCACACTAAAACTAACAGCAGGCGCAATTGTAGTATGTTGTAATTTGAATAGACGGGCATATTGAAAAAAGATTTTATCTTTCATTAATTGCTGAATCAAACTATTCGCTTGGGGTCTACCCACCAATACATCGGGTTCAATTCCACCTCCGGCATTGACTTTTCTGCCGTTTCGGGTTTTGAATTCTCGCTTTGTGGTGTCCTTATTTTCGGAATAATCAATGGCCTGAATGCAGCGGCCACTCGGGATATAATATTTTGCTGTGGTAATTTTGATTTTCGCGCGGTAGGGTAATTCGCGTGTCACCTGCACAAGTCCTTTTCCAAAACTGCGTTGTCCCACAATAGTCGCTCGATCATAATCCTGTAAAACTCCCGCCACAATTTCAGCTGCTGAAGCCGAGTTTTGGTTGATTAAAACGACAATAGGTATAGAGGTATCCCAGCTCGAATTTAAAGCCTTGTAATTCGCATTCCACTCTTGTAATTTACCCTTTGTACTTACGATGGGTGTTTCTTTGTTTAAAAAAAAGTTACAAATGTCAATGGCTTGGGTCAACAAGCCGCCGGGATTGTTACGTAAATCCAAGATTAATTTCTTCATCCCTTCTTTCTTTAATTGAACGAGGGCTGCCTTCATTTCTTTCGTGGCAGATTGATTAAATTCTTCTAATTCGATGTAACCGATCCCTGGTCGAATGATTCCGGAATAGCCCACATTTTTGATTTGAACGGTGGAACGGTTGATGCTTAAAGTCAGCTGTGCCTCTCCACGTTTAATCTGTGCAACTAATTTACTGTCTTTAGGGCCTTTGATTAGAATACTTGGGTCAGACTCCTCGGTAATCTGGTTTCCATTAATGGAGATTAATTGATCGCCTATTTGCAATCCAGCTTGTAAGGCAGGACTCGATTCGTCTACATAGGTAATGAAATAGCCTTTATCCACCCAAGAAGCTCTGATGCCGATTCCTTCGTATTTTCCAGTAGTTAGTGTAGTGAATTCGTCCAAATCTTCCTCTGGATAATAGACCGTGTAGGGATCAAGTTGATCCAGCATGCCATCAATGGAGTTTTGAACCACTTTATTTGGATCAATCGGATCCACGTAAAATTGATTCAGTTCTTTAATGACGCTGGCATAAATGTCCAGATTTTTAGCGAGATCAAACAACTGATCGGCCCGGTTAAAGGCCCATAAGCCTAATCCTAAAAATACGAGAAGGCTTATTTTAAGTAGTTGCTTCATTCGTTTGGGTAAATTTGTCTAAAATGGCGGCCATTTTTTTATGGATTTTGTCCGAAGGTTCGATGGAGGAACCAATATAGACAAAAGCCAATACATCTGGAAGTTTTGCTTTTCCCTCTACTTGAAAATGGGGTTTGTTCAGGCGATAGGCTTCGCGGATGCGACGCTTGAGGGTATTTCGGTCCACGGCTTTCGAAAAACGACGTTTGGGAACCGAAATTAAAATCTGAGGTTGCTCGAGTCCGGGCTCGAATACATTCTCTTGGATGTATAAAACACGAAAAGGATAGACAAATCGCTCTTCAACGATTCGACTATCCTTCTCGAATAAGGAATCAATAATCTTAATGTGCGTTAGACGCTCTGATTTAGAAAATGTAAATTTCAAAGCAGGAATACTAAGTGTACAACAATAGCAAACCAGAAATCTTCCTTTCTAAGATCTATGGCTTATTTGCCTCTTTTTTCGTCTGAAACAGTCAACTTGTGACGTCCTTTAGCACGACGGTTTGTCAATACGCGACGACCGTTTGCCGTAGACATACGCTCACGGAAACCG
>JBIILT010000163.1:0-4262 GCA_044338355.1 Aquirufa sp. | reverse complement strand
GCTGAGGGTGATAATAGAAATGTTCAGATGGATTTAATTCCTTCTGACATGGTTCAAACTATCGAGGTTCACAAAGCGGTATTACCAAACATGGATGCTGACGCCATCGGTGGTTCAGTCAACTTAATTACGAGAACTGCACCGAATGCGCTACGTGTATCTGGAACATTGGGTGGAGGGGTTAATTTCTTAACTAATAAGCCAATAACAAACCTATCGTTTGTTGTTGGAAATAGAATATTTAAAGATAAACTAGGTTTTGTATTTTCAGGATCCTACAACGATCATATTTTTGGTTCAGACAATTTTGAAGGCGTTTGGGCAAAGACAAAAAATGCAGCGTATCCTGTTGCTTTATCTGGTTTTGATTTAAGAAAATATGACGTACAGCGTGTACGTAGAAGTAGTTCATTAGCATTAGATTATCAGTTGGCCAAAGGGCATACGATTTTTTTAAATGCCATGTACAATTGGAGAGACGACCGCGAGAATAGATATCGTTTTCGTGTTGACAGATTAAATACGCCTGTTGAAGCAACTTCATTTAAAGATATTACGAAGAATTTATATGAAATTAGAGGACGTGTAGCTATTCAGACAAAAGGGGGTATCGATAACGATAGAAATCAAAATACACGTTTAGAGGACCAAAGAGTAGCTAATGTTACTTTATCAGGAGAAGACTTTTTTGGTAAATTAAAAATGAATTGGTCGGGTACTTATGCTTACGCTCAAGAAGATAGACCCAATGAAAGATATATTACGCACCGAGGTAATGCTGATGTGCGTGTAGATACGCGCGATCCATTTAAGTATGTAGTAAATTTGATTGATAAAAACAGTGTAAACTCACTTGCTCTTAACCAAATTTATGAGTCGAATAACTTTACTTCTGAAAGTGATTTGAATGCAAAAGTGGATTTTGAATTACCTTTAGCAGGCAAGGACAACGTTATTAAATTTGGTGGTAGAGTTCGAAATAAGAGTAAGGAACGAATCAACACCTACGATATCTATGCGCCTATTCCGATTTTAGGAATTACTGGAAATACGTTTAGTCAATTGCCTCTTTCAAATCAAAATGAACGTATTTTCTTAAATGGGCCACAGTATGTGCCTGGAGCGTTTGTAAAAAATGATTTTTTAGGCAAGTTGGATTTTTACAATTCCTCACTTTTCAAAAAAACGGATGCACTTGCAGAGTACATTACCTCTAACTATGAGGCAGCTGAAACAATAGCGGCTGGTTATGCGATGACTGATTTAAAACTTTCTTCTAAATTGTCATCAACCTTTGGTGTCAGAATGGAAAATACCTCAATCACTTATAATGGGTATAGTTTCGATGAGGATAATGAAAAAGCGAATAAACTTCCAGATGTATCTCAATCTTATTTGAATATTCTACCAAGTGCTCATTTTAAATATGACCTGTCTAAAAGCTCAATTTTGAGAGCGGCTTGGACTAATACCCTTGCACGTCCAGCATATTTTAGCTTAGTTCCTTTTGTAAATTACAGCCCGGATAATCAAGTTTTAACTAGAGGTAATCCTAATCTTGAAGCTACCAAAGCGATGAATTTCGATTTGATGTTTGAAAATTATTTTGAATCGATTGGTTTGGTTTCAGTTGGCGTATTCCAGAAAAATTTAAAGGATTTTATTTATGATAAAACCTCTTTGAACGTTACAGACCCCATGTATGGTCAATTAGTAAGTTCCACAAGACCTGAAAATGGTGGTACGGCTGGTGTTAGCGGGTTTGAAACTTCCTTTCAGAGACAGCTTGACTTTTTGCCAGGAATCTGGAAAGGCTTAGGAGTATATGCAAACTATACCTACACAAATTCTACTACTTCCGGAATTGAAGGGAGAGAAAATGACAAATTAGCACTTCCTGGAACGGCGAATCACATGTTTAACAGTTCGTTATCGTTTGAAACTAAAAAGCTGGTTGTTCGCGTTTCATTAAATATGACGAGTGATTACATCGATGCCATAGGTGGAGATTCGTTTAGTGATATTTTTTATGATAAGCAGACATTTGTAGATGTAAATGCCTCTTATGCATTTAACAAAAATCTTCGCGTATATTTTGAAGCTAATAATCTTACTAACCAACCATTGCGTTATTATCAGGGGGTTAGAGAAAGAACATTCCAAGAAGAAATGTATAATTCAAGAATTGGTTTTGGAATAAAATATGATCTTTTTGGTAAATAGTAACGAATTGATCTTTTCAAAAAACGTTTGCTATTTTTATAGCAAACGTTTTTTTATTTTTACACCCTATGAAATTTCGCACTGTTGTTTTATTCTTGGCATGTCTGCTTTATATCTCTTTTACTAGTAGTTCGCAAGAACATACCTCAAAAATTCCTACGATAGAAGTTTTTCCTGAGTTTAAAAGTGATACAGTAAGCTTTGATACAGATGATCCAGCTATTTATTATAATCGGAAGAATCCTGCTAAAAGCTTAATCATTGGTACGGATAAGGGGGGTAAAACTGGTCAGGGAGGAATTTTTGTATTTGATATTTTTGGCAAAAATATGGAGCATAAAAATCTTCTAGGCATCAATCGACCTAACAATATCGATGTAGCCTATGGACTTTTAGGAAAGGGCAAAAGTAAAATTGATATAGCTGTATGTACCGAACGAAACACGAATAAAATTCGTGTCATAAAGTTGCCCGAAATGCAATTAATAGACGGTGGAGGTATAGCTGTTTTTGAAGGCGAAATTCAGCGTTCTCCCATGGGAATTGCATTATTCACGGATGCAAAGACAAGTAAAATTTATGCGATAGTAAGTCGAAAAGATGGTCCTTTGCAAGGGTATTTGTTTCAGTATTTACTAGAATTAAGTGATTCGGGAATTGTAACCGGTAAGCTAGTTAGGAAGTTTGGTCAATATTCAGGGTTGAAAGAAATTGAATCCATTGCGGTGGATAATGAGCTAGGCTACGTTTATTATTCAGATGAAACTGTAGGTGTTCGAAAGTATTATGCTCATCCAGATAGTTCAGGTCGCGAATTAGCTTTGTTTGCCAAAACGGGTTTTAAAGAAGACCATGAAGGCATTTCAATTTACAAGACCTCGGCAAAAAAAGGGTTCATTTTGGTTTCGGATCAACAAGCTAACCAATTTCATGTTTTTAGAAGAGAGGGCGATCTAGCTGATAAGCACAAGCATGAATTGATAAAGATTATAAAGACACAAACCAACGAGAGTGATGGTAGTGAAATTACGGGTTATAAACTTAATAGAAGGTTTAAAAATGGGCTGTTTGTCGCTATGTCAAATGATAAGACATTTCATTTTTATACGGTCAAGAAATTTTTTGATTCATGGATACAATCGAAATAGTTAACTACGAATCTGCTTACAAAGAAGTATTTCGGGATTTAAACGTTGAATGGATTTCTGCCTACTTTAAAATGGAAGCCTCTGATTATAAGGCCCTAGACAATGCGGATAGTTATATTTTGCAAAATGGAGGACATATTTTAGTTGCTTTATTAAATAAGGAGCCAGTAGGAGTTTGTGCATTAATTAAAATGGACGATCCTATATATGATTTTGAACTGTCAAAAATGGCAGTAGCGCCAAAAGCACAAGGCAAAAAGATTGGGTGGTTAATCGGGGAAGCAATAAAAGATAGGGCAAGATCTATCGGGGCAAAAACACTTTATTTAGAGAGCAATACCATTTTAACACCAGCCATAAGCTTGTACCGAAAGTTAGGCTTTATTGAAGTTTTTGGACGCAATACATCTTATGAGCGGTGCAATATTCAAA
Source organism: Aquirufa sp. (assembly GCA_044338355.1). Classification (GTDB taxonomy): domain Bacteria; phylum Bacteroidota; class Bacteroidia; order Cytophagales; family Spirosomataceae; genus Aquirufa. The sequence continues at coordinate 459 of JBIILT010000163.1, read as the reverse complement.
TGGCGCTTGATTTGTAAAGTAAATCTTAAATTACACTCCCCCTGATTGCGGTTTAATATTTTGCTGTATTTGGATGAAATGTCTCCCAACTATGCCAAAACTCTTGATGAGCCGCTATGGGCTTTAGAGTTAGGCCGGAGGAATTTGATTTTCCCTTAAAATCGAAAAGCTGATTGTTTGCGAGTAGTGTATCGCCCTTTAAGGTGAAACGTGTTTGCAAAGTAGGTCTTTCAAAGGCGAAAAAGCTTTTATTGTCTTTCGCTAATACAAGAACAAACGGCGTGTTTGACAACTCCAATTGAACAATTCGCTCTCTTTTTAATCGATTCCAATCGATGGCGATGCTTTTATGGTTAATGTCAATTCCCACTATCCAGGATTTCATTTTCCAAGAAAGGGAGTCTGTACCCGTGAGTTCGTTTTTTGATTTGCCAGATTCATATTTACCTGTTGAATCAT
>JBIILT010000164.1:0-4262 GCA_044338355.1 Aquirufa sp. | reverse complement strand
CTATTTTAGGGCATCCAACGGGTCGATTGCTACTGGCAAGACCCGGGTTTCCTTTGCTGATGTCTAAAATTTTAGACGCCTGTAAGGCGAATGGGGTTAGCATTGAATTAAATGCCAGTCCGTATCGATTGGACTTGGACTGGCGTCACATTTATGAAGCGATGGATAAAGGAGTATTTGTTTCCATTAACCCAGATGCACACGCCATTGCCGGTTTACGGGATATGGAATGGGGGGTGAAAGTGGGGCGTAAAGGGGGACTTTTAAAAGAGTTAACGTTGAATGCTTTGTCTTTGGCAGATATTAAAACCTTTATCGCTAAAAACTAAAAATTAGGTTTCAATAAGTACTTCGCATAGAAATCGTCAATCACGCGAACAGCCTCTGTAGGAGTGTCCACTAGGGCAAACAATTCCAAATCTTCTTCGTGAATATTTCCTGCGGCCACCATGGTCTTTTTCATCCAGTCGATTAATCCTTCCCAATAGTCTTTTCCGACCAATACAACTGGGAATCTCCCTATTTTATGTGTTTGAATAAGGGTTAATGATTCGAACATTTCATCCAGCGTTCCGAATCCACCCGGCATGATGATAAATCCTTGGGAATACTTCACGAACATCACTTTTCGCACAAAGAAAAAGTCAAAATTGATGTTTTTGTCTGAATCGATGTAGGGATTGGGGGTTTGTTCAAAGGGTAATTCGATATTCAAACCTACACTGCGGCCTCGTTCGCTGGCTGCTCCTTTATTTCCCGCCTCCATAATTCCGGGTCCTCCACCGGTGATGACACCATATCCGTGGCGAACTAATTTCGCCGCAATTTCCTCTGCTATCTTGTAATAGGGATTTTCTGGGCTAGTTCGAGCAGATCCAAAAATGGATACGCAAGGGCCGATTTTAGATAATTTATCGATGCCCTCTACGAACTCACTCATAATCTTGAAAATACGCCAAGACTCCTCTGATTTAATCTGAGCCCAGGTTTTGTCACCAAATGCTTGTTTGATTTTCTCTTCTTCCTCTTTCCAGTTTTTCTCCGTCATATTTTTACTATTTGTTTCCTAAATGTAGGACTAATCCTTTTACCTTTGCAAAAAATAAATCACAATTTTATGAATGCTCCCTTAAGTTTCGCAGTAGGCGGTGACCACGCTGGTTTTGATTACAAGAATGATTTGATCGCTTTTTTAGAGGCCAAAGGCATCTCTGTACAAGATTGTGGTACCTATTCTGCTGACTCCGTGGATTATCCAGATTTTGCACATCCTGTGGCAGATGCGGTAGAAAAAGGGGAGGTTAGTTTTGGTTTATTATTATGTGGAAGTGCGAATGGCGTGGCAATTACGGCAAATAAGCACCAAGGTATACGAGCAGGTTTGGCTTGGAATACAGAAGTGGCTGCTTTAGTTCGCCAACACAATGATGCGAATGTGTTGTGTCTTCCCGTACGATTTATCTCTCTAGAGGAAGCAAAAGCTTGTTTGCAGGTGTTTTTAGATACTCCTTTCGAAGGTGGTCGTCACCAAGGCAGAGTGAACAAGATTTCTTATATTGATCCGTGATGGAGGGAATATATTGCTCAATTTTGGTAAAATACCCTTCTGAATCGTAAATATACGTGGGTTGGTCTTTCACAAAGTATTCCTGAACGATAATCACGTTTTTATACGAATCCAATTGATTAAGTAGGGGTTTAGCTAAATCCCAATTCACAAATGGACCTGCCATTTCATTGTGCAGGTATTCTTGTATTTCAGGGCCTAATATGAGTAGTTTTTGACCACTGATCGGAATTATGCTTTGCTGTTGTTTATCCACCGAATCTAATCTATGAATAAGTACAACTGAACCCACCAAAGTCAATAAAATGAGCTCCCTTTGCCAATTTTTCTTGATTAAATAAAAGAGATTGAGTCCTAGATAGGCTAACGGGGGTAATAATAAGACAAAGTTTACTCGGTAATAGGCTGGAAAATTAGTGATGGCAATCAAACTGAAAAATAGCCAAATTAAGGTGGTCTGCTGTACCTTCTGTGCATGTGCCCTAATTTTGGGATTTCCCACTACTTTATACAACCCAATGATTCCAAATAATAAGGCAGGTGAATAAAACAATAAAACTTGTTTTGCTTCTTCAGCTGAGATTAATTGAAATTCAAAGGCTGAATTTTGAAAGACTTGTAGTAAATAAGGAAGGTTTCCCCTGAAAGAAAATACAATCGAAGTAATCGTTAAAACAATCAGATATCCGATCAAAATTAAAATTACTTGTCGAATAGAAATACCTGAAAAAAACAATAAACTGAGTAATGCCCAAGGAAGTAGCCAAAAATAAGCTGGGAATAACAAGGTGGCAAAGGCGATATAAATTCCAACTAAAAAAACGCGGTCATTCACTAATAATGTTTTTTGTTGCTGAATAATCTCTTTCCAAGCGAGTAATAAAAAGGTCAGCCCTAAAAGTGCCGGATCGGGGACATAGAATTCTGTGGTCAGGTGAAACAGTAATAGATAAATACCAAAGGCTAATCCGCCTAGTTTAGGCATTAGTTCAAAGGTTGAAATGGTTTGATGAAAGATATAGGCCTGAATGGAAATGAGTCCGAATGCTATGTAAGAATTATAGGACAAAGGAATGTTTAATACATCTAGTAGCTGGTAAAATCCAGTGGCAAATGGACCCGTATTATCGCGTATGTCCTTATACAGTCGAAATCCTTGATTCAGTTTTTGCCCAATTAAATAGTTCTTTATTTCCCATGGAAAATAGTTAAATCCCTGCTGAGTCTGCAGAAAAGCAAAAAATACCCCTATTAGAATAAAGAGTAGAATGGAAATTAAGCTGTTGGATTTAATAAATTGTAACATATTTGGCTAAACGAAGCGCTAAATTACGGTGATTCCAATTATTATTATGAAATTTGTAGGTGTTTTTTGAGATAAAAAGACCTGAAAATAGAGAGCAAGCATGGAAACGAAGCGTCAGCAAAAATTTGGCCGTCAAATACAGAAGGATTTAAGTGATATTTTTCAAAAAGAATTTAAAATGATTTTTGGAAATGGAATGGTGACCGTGACGGAGGTGAAAATCAGTCCAGATCTTTCAGTCGCGCGTTGTTACCTCAGTTTCTTGCTCATAGATGATCGGGAAGCGGTGATGGATCAGATCGATCTCGCAAACAAAGCCATTCGCAATGCGCTTGCCAATCGAATTCGTAAGCAAGTACGTATGATTCCTAATTTAGTATTCTTCTTAGATGATACGGCTGCTTATGCGGCTAAAATCGAAGCTTTATTTGAAGGTTTGGTTATCCCACCTGCGGATGGCGATATTCCTAATCGTGTGACTGATGAAATAGATTAAAATGAGTATTTCCTTATTTGTTGCGAAAAGGTATTTTTTTTCCCCATTTAAGGCGAGTTTTATCACCTTAATTTCTCGTATTTCGATGATCGGAGTAGGAGTGGAGGTGATGGCTTTAGTTCTTATTCTATCGGTCTTTAATGGTTTAGAGGATTTTCAGAAAGGTTTGTTCAAAACCTTCGATCCAGATCTAACTGTTATTTCCGCGTCAGATACCCGTTTTTCATTGACCTCTACTCAATTTAATCAACTGGCTAAAATTACTGGAGTCAATTCTGTTCAGCCCATATTAGAAGATCAGGCACTAATTCGCTACAATGGGAAGCAATTGGTGGTGACTTTAAAGGGTATTGATTCTTCTTTCATTTCATCGAGGCGATTAAGGGATCAGGTAGTAGATGGTGATTATTTGGTGGAATATGAAGGAAATCCATTTGGAATGGTAGGAGCGGGAGTTTTTATGTCCATGGGGATGAATTTTGATGATGTATTACATCCAGTTGAGGTTTGGTATCCGAATCAAAAGGCTTTAGCTAAATTTCAAGTAAATGAGGAAGCGGCTAATTTAAAAACCTTTTTCCCATCAGGCGTTTTGCAAGTGGAACAAATGTTTGATAATCAAATGATTCTTGTCCCGCTGCCCTGGATGCGAGAGCTGACTTTAGCTGATTCTAATTCGGTCTCTAGAGTAGATGTGATGTTAAAAGAAGGGACAAATGAGATAGATGTCCAACAGGCGATTCAAAGAATTTTAGGTGCTACTTTTCAGGTTCAAACGCGTAACCAACAGCATGCCATTCTGTTGCGGGCAATCAAAATCGAAAAGTTATTTGTGTTTATTCTCATGGCATTTATCATGGGTATTGCCTCCTTTACCCTTTTTTATGCCCTCT
>JBIILT010000162.1:0-4276 GCA_044338355.1 Aquirufa sp. | reverse complement strand
GTAGGGGAGCAACGAATTTTGATTCCCTAATGCACACCTGGTACTATACCTTTCTCATCGGATTAGCGGGCAGCTGGCATTGTTTTGCCATGTGCGGCCCCATCGTGGCGCAAATTAACGCGCGCGGAAAATCACCTGCTAGGATGTTGTTGTATCCAGTTGGACGTATTTTCATGTATGGCGTGCTGGGTTATTTTGTAGCTGGAATAGGTTCTATTTGGCTATTTCCAAACCTATGGTCTTATTATTATGTACTAGCAGGCGTATTTATTCTACTAATTATTAGCCAAAACATAGGGGAAGGTCCGCTCGCCTTTTTACATCAATCAATAGGCAAACAATTACAGAAAATAGGGGCAAAAATGGGACCCAGTGGCTATTTCGTTCTAGGGATGGCGAATGGATTATTGCCTTGTGGACTAGTAGTGGCTGGTTTAAGCGTGGCATTGATTCAACCTAATCCGCTTTACGGAGCACTGAGTATGATGAGCTTAGGATTAGCGACTTTACCTGCGTTGCAACTGTTTATATGGGGATCAGCTAAATTAAAAAAGCAAGCCGCATTTCAATACTTGGGTTGGTTTGTAGCTGGTGTTCTCATGTTTAGGGGAGTCTGGGGAATCGGAATGGCTTATTCAGACTATATAGCCCATTCGAGCCTTAGTCCAATTATCTGCCATCCATTTAGTATTTAAGTTTCGCGAGACCATCGATGTTTTTTAGCGTCATTTCACCGCCTTTCACTTCCAAGTAACCTTCTTTTTTAAAGTCACTTAATGTTCTTATGACAGATTCTGTAGCCGTTCCCACACGTGAGGCTAGGTCTTCTCTGGATAATTTAATGACCAATGGCTCAGTAAGGTTTTTCCCATAGGTATTGGCTAATTCTACGAGTACCATTGCTACGCGCATACGCAGACTTTGGTAGGCCATTTCGACTAAAAGCTTTTCATTTTTAAGCAAATAAGACGTCATGGCCTTTCTAAAGAAGACCTCCAGGTGTATATTTTCCTTAATTCTATGTAAAAAATCGGCTGAAGAAACGCTGAAAACTTGAGTCTCTTCTAAAGATTCTGCACTCTCTCGGTAGGCTTGATTCTCTAGAATGTCGACAAAACCGAAGAATTCCCCTTCCTGAATAAAGGAAGTAATAAAATACTTACCATCCTTGTTCGTGTGATAGGTTTTTACCTTTCCTTTGGCCAAAAAATACAAACGAATCGGATGATCACCTTCAGCATAAATTACTTGTTTTTTTGCATGCGATTGAGACTTCTTTTCACCAGCCCAGCTAGGTAAATCTAAAAATGCTAATGCCTCATGTACATCTGTGACATCCGAAATAGAATTTGATAATGGACTAAGCGTTTTAGACTTCTTTAAACGTGCCTCAATAGCACGCAACAACTCTACCTCTTGAAATGGCTTCGTCAAATAATCATCTGCACCCATTTCCATTCCCTTTCGCATGTCTGCCCGGTCGGTTTTGGCAGTTAAAAAAATAAACGGAATCGCAGCTAAGTTTTCCTGACTAGAGAAGACCTGCAATACGCCAAATCCATCTAGATTAGGCATCATGATATCGCAGATAACCAAATCTGGACTCCAGGTCCGGGCTAATCGAACACCTTCTAGTCCATCCGAAGCCGTTTCCACGGTAAATCCCGATAACTCTAATAATTCTGCGGTATTCTCCCGAATGTCCACACTATCTTCGATGATTAATATGCGCTTGCTCATAATTTTCTTTCAATCGGCAATTGTAGGCAAAGTTTTGTGCCCTTGTTCAACTCACTACTTATCTCTACTTTTCCACCTAACAAGCGCATGTAACGATCTACCAAGTGCAATCCTAAACCTGTTCCTTGTATCACAGTAGCATTTCCACCTCGAAAGAAGCGCTCAAATAAATGTTTTTGATCTTCTTCACTTATACCTATGCCCTGATCGATAATGCACAATTCAGCATAGGTATCATTTCGATTTACTCGCAAAACCACTTCTTTCTGCGAAAATTTCAAGGCATTCGAGAGCCCATTAAATATAACTTTACGTAGGATAGAGGCATCCTGGAAACAAGTAAAATCCTCCGTTAATTCGAAACTTATAACCTGATCGTAACTACTAAAGTCAGACAAAATATCATTGATAAATGCACGAATAGAAAATTCAGTTGGATGAATTTCTAATCTATCATCCTCTAATTTACCTACGGATAAAAATTCTTCTAGTATCTCCGTCAAATGACTGACGGATGATTTTATGCGATTTATGTGTTGTTCACGCTTAGGTTGATCCTCTGCTTTCGCATATTTTTCGATTAAGGTAGCAGATCCTAAAATAGAGGTCAAGGGAGTTCTGAATTCGTGGGAGGCCATGGACACAAAGCGTGTCTTAAGATCCCCTAAAACCTTTTCTTTTTCGAGTGAAATTTCAAGCTCCTTTGTGTTAATTTCTAATTTATCTAAGGTATTTTGAAGTGCCTGCGTACGAGCTGCAACCTCATGCTCTAACGTTTCATTCAACTGGTTAATCTGCTGATTCTTTACAATCAACTCCATCTCCACCTTCCTTTTTAATGTTACATCACTGACAAATGCAATGTAATGCATACTTTGACCCGCTTTAAAGTGAGATAAGGATATTTCAATGGGAAAAAGGGAACCATCTTTTCGTTTTGCCTTTAAATCTAAGCCGACTCCCATAGGTCTAGATATGGGTTTTTCGTGTCCCAAATTCTCCAAATGTCCGTGGTGCCTATCTTTTAAGTGATTAGGAATCAAAAGAGAAATATTCTCTCCTAACAGCTCATCCACCGCATATCCAAAGAGATTATCCGCGAATTTATTCGATAACAGGATCTCAAAATGGGAGTTTGTTACTATAATACCAATCGCAGCCTCTTGAAAAATTGCTTCAAATTCGAATCCGGCTTGTATCTGATTAGGCATTAGGCATGATTTAGTTTTAAATATACAAAGATTTAAGGATGATAGGACGATACAGCGTGCTTCAATACATCCGGTTTATAAAAATAAATATCCTTAAATTTTCCTTCCGAGTACATTTTACCTTGATCGAAAAAATGCGGCGATGTAGAATTACCACTTTGGCCACCAGCTAAAAGAGAATAAGCCTTAATTTTAGGGCCAAATTCCACAGCAGCAATAAAGCTATTTCCATTTACCCCATACCATTTTTTCGAACCTTGAATAGAGCGGCTCGTGTAAGAGGGAAGCTGACCCCAAGCGGAGGAAGTAAAAGGAACAGGGATACTCGGTTTCGCATCGTCCATCTGCATCACCTCTTCATTTGAAATTCGTTGAAAACGATTCAAATCTCCCCACGCAACGCGCCAAGTACCAAAATCTTTATTCAAATCTGACACCACATCCCGCAGAGCCTGCAACATTTCTGGCTTGGAACCTGTCAATGCGTACTGCTCGAAGTTTTGCACCACATCGGTTTCTCCACCAAACTGCATCGCTTTAGGAATTTTAGGCATGATTTTTAAGCCCCAGCGAATGGCAATCGTTTGCGCAACAGAACTAACAGAAGCGTTATAATCCCATTTTTTCAATTCTTGCACTACTTCTTCTAAACCAGATTCTCCTTCAGCGGCCTGTAATAAAGTGGGTAGCAATACCTCGAAAGCCATTAGTCTGCGATCATATCCAAGACCAATCAACCCAGAAAGATCTAATTTACCTGTATGAGAAAATAAACGAACCGCATTTCGATCTCTGAAATTTTCACCATCGGGCGCCATATAAACTGGGTAATCTGAACGAGAGGGGCTTGAGGGGCCTGAAACTGTATAGGGAGTGGAGTTACAATTTTGAATCCACCCAGAGGCCGGATTATAGGTATGGACAATTTCGTCCAAAGTATGTAAACCTTGCCAGTCATTCCTAGAGGTAGAACCATCTTGCGGCACTCCCCAATCTAGCTTAGGATTCCTGCGTGGTACATAATTACCATGCCAATAAGCTGTATTGCCTTTATAGTCTGCATAAACCGTGTTATTTGAGGTATTAGCGCGCATTTCCATGACACGCTTGAAGTCCGCGAAGCCTTTGGCTTTCGTGCGTAACCAGCTTTGGACTAAACTCTTTCTTGCCCGGTTATACGAGCGAACCGAAATCCATTTACCATTTCTGGCCGCTAAAACTGGTCCGCGGTGGTTAAAATAGGCCTTGATTTTGCGCGAACCTAAAGTGATTATTTTCGTCTTAAAGGGAATCCATTTCCCATCTAGTAGGTATTCCATTTGCCC
>JBIILT010000161.1:0-4294 GCA_044338355.1 Aquirufa sp. | reverse complement strand
AGATGCCGTTGCGGTTTTAGATCCTAAACGTAAGGATTGCCCCTATCCCTTCAAAGAATTAACAGGTGCCGGCGTCGGTTTCAAGCTGATGATGGCTTTTGCGATTGCGAATGACTTAGAGCTCGATCCTTTATGGGAATCGGTTGATCTGTTAGCCTGTAGTATCGCCGCGGATATTGTGCCGATGAACGGGGAGAACCGGGTTTTGGCCTTTTTTGGCCTTGCTAAATTAGGGTCCAATCCAAGTCCCGGACTTGCTTATCTATTGAAGAAAGCAAAGAAAAAAGCCCCTATTCAGATCTCAGATATCGTCTTTTCTATTTCCCCGATCATCAACGCGGCGGGTCGAATGGACCACGCGCATGGGGCGGTGAAATTGATGTTAGCTTCAGATGATCAGGAGGCGGAGGCATTAGCAGAGGCGGTAATGCAGCAGAATTTAGATCGCCGGGTGGTGGAGAAGGAGATTGTGGCGCAGGCTTTGGCGATGTTTGAAGGAAATGATTTTCTGCTCTCAGCGCGTAGCACAGTATTATTTAATCCGGCCTGGCATAAGGGAGTTGTGGGAATTGTAGCCAGCAAAATTCAAGATCAATATTTTAGACCTACCATTATTTTAACGGAATCCCATGGGCAATTAGTGGGTTCTGCTCGCTCGGTTAGAGGATTTGACGTGCACCACGCTTTAGAAGAATGTGCGGATTTATTAGAACAGTTCGGGGGCCATACGCACGCTGCGGGATTACATTTAAAACCATCCAATCTGCAGGCCTTTATTGAAAAGTTTGAACGAATTGCGCAAGAAGGCTTAGCGAATATTTCGCCTAGGGCAGATTTGCCGGTTGATCTTAGCATTCCATTGGAAGCTTTAAGTCTGTCGTTTTATGATAAATTATTAGTTCGCTTGTCGCCCTATGGGCCGGGGAATATGTTGCCCAATTTTGTTTCGGGGCCTGTTTTTGTGACGAAGAGTCCTTTCGTGATGAAGGAAGAGCACTTGAAAATTTATGTAGGATCGACACCAGATGAGCGGGGATTAGAGGTCGTGGGTTTTGGGATGAAGGCGGATTTTTATGACGGATTATGCGCTGCGTATGAGCAACGATTGCCTATTCAGCTCGTCTATCACCTGGAAATCAATGAATACTTGGGGAACCGCACCTTGCAATTGCGTGCGCTTGATTTTGCATCCTTCAGTTTAAAGTCCTAATTTTAGTTATAACCAAAACAATCATTATGAAAAAAGTACTCGATTTATTGCCTTCTGTTCTCTTGGGAGCCTTGTTCTTATACGGAGGATTAAGTTATTTTTTACCCATCGGAGGAACACTACCCTTTACAGGGGATGCCGCTTCTTATTATAAATTATTAGATTCTTCTGGAATAATGAAGGTGGTAAAAGTGCTTGAAATTATAGGTGGAGTATTCCTCTTTATCCCAGGCAGACGCGCTTTAGGGGTAACTATTTTAGCACCCATTGTTGTGAATATATTTTTGTTTGAACTTTGCTTTGTAGGTGCAGTGCAAATAAGCGTTATCACTATTATTTTATCAGCGATTATAGCTTACCAACAGAAAGATAAATTCAAGGCCTTATTGTAATAAATAAGCTTTAAATCCAGCGAAGTCCGTCCCCATGGGGATGGACTTTTTGGTTTTATCTAATAATTCTGCCAAACGCGCAGGAACAGGCACTGAAACACCAAGCGTTCCCTCCACCGTAGGCAAGAATTTCGCATAATGTGCTGTCGATAAGACGATTCCCGTTACATCACCCGGATATTCTGCTTTGTATTGTTGCAAGCCATCATATCCCACTGCTGTATGTGGACACATCACATATCCGGTGCGGGAATAGACGTCCGCCATGATTTCTTGTGTTTTTTGATCGTCCGTAAAATAGCCTTTGACAATCCCGCGAACTTGTGACCACTCTTCGCCAGCGAGCAAACGCATGCGAATGAAATTCGAAGGGCTTCCCACATCCATCGCGTTCGAAATCGTTTCTACCGATGCAACGGGATTGTATTCGCCCGTGCGTAAATAATCAGCTACCGGGTGGTTCTCGTTACAAGATGCTATGAAGGCTTTCACCGGAAGACCCATTCTGTAGGCCATTAATCCGGCGCTTAGATTGCCAAAATTTCCCGACGGAACGGCGAACACCACAGGTGCATGTAAGCCTTTCTTTTTCGCTTGCGCATAGGCTGCGAAGTAGTAGAAGGACTGAGGAATTAAACGGGCAATGTTAATGGAATTCGCGGACGCTAAATCAAAGGCGGCGCGAAGTTCTTCGTCGAGGAAAGCTTGTTTGACGAGTCTTTGACAATCATCAAAAGTTCCATCGATTTCCAAAGCAGTCACATTTCCGCCAAGAGTTGTCAATTGCTTTTCTTGAATATCGGAAACCTTTCCAGTAGGATATAAAATCGTCACCGAGATCCCCGGCGTGTTATAAAAACCTTGTGCTACCGCACCGCCTGTGTCACCCGAAGTGGCCACCAAAATGCGGATGTCGCGCTTCGATTGTAACAAATAATGGGACATGATCGCCGCCATGAAGCGCGCGCCAAAATCCTTAAAAGCCATCGATGGCCCGTGGAATAATTCCAATACCTCCACACCCGGCTCCAATGAAACGATGGGAGCCTCGAAGGTCATCGATTGATCGATGATTTTCTTAATTTCTGCAGATGTTAAGCTATCTCCGAGCAAATTCTCACAGACCGCGATCGCAATTTCCGGCAAGCTGCGGTATTGTATCGTTTCGAAAAACGAAGCGGGTAAAGGTTGTATGGAAGTAGGCATATACAAGCCATTGTCCGGGGGAAGACCACGGAAAATAGCCTCTTCTAGGCTTACATTAGGACTTTTATGCTCGGTGCTGTATAAAATCATACTAATCGTAGGGTATCTCCCTCCAGTTTAGGAAGTACGGAATACTGATCAAATTCCAAGCAAAAGGCGATATCTTTTTCAATGCCCAAGCCTAATAGACGATTCACGTGAGAGGAATTCTTCACCGCCGTTAATAAATCATTGGAGGCTACCGTATACTGTTTCCAGGCCATTAAAGCGGCATCATCAGCCACTTCATATTCACCCGTTAAGGCATCTATTAAAGCTCCTGCAAAAAGCGTATCCTCTAAATTAGGTTTTCCCTTCCAGCCCGCGCAAACGACAAGTGCATTTCCGTTCCAGGCTTTCAAAGCGTCCGCCACTCGGGAGATATTCAAAAAGGCTCCCACATAAACGGCAGGAGCGCTGCTTGATCGACGAATCGCGACCGTACCATTCGTGGTGGTGACGCAAATTTTGGCCCCCTTCACCTTCTCTACTTGATAGGAGAAAGGAGAATTATCGAAGTCAAATCCAGCCGGTGTAATGCCGTTGCGTTCCGCCGCCGTCAAATAACCTTGAGATCCGTATTGCTGACATAGTTCCACTTCTTCCACTGGCACAATCTCAGCCGCGCCACTCGCGAAAGCCGTTACCATGCAAGAAGTCGCACGAAAAACATCCACCACAACCACAGCCACAGCCGATAAATCGTATAAATGGATCAAATCTGGCGATAAACAGACGTCGATTTTTTTCATCTTATAAGAAAGGTAATTTGACAATTTCAGCTTTGATGGCTTTATCGCGAATCGAAATAAAGATCTCCGTTCCTGTGTGTTTTGTACTCACATAACCCATTCCGATTCCTTTTGAAAGGGAGGGTGATTGAGTGCCAGAAGTTACTTCGCCAATTGTCTCACCAGCCGCGTTTAAAATCGGATAATGTTGACGAGGAATACCACGGTCGATCATTTCGAAGCCGACTAATTTTTTAGAAGGACCATTAGCCTTAATCGCGGCGTGGTGGTCTTTCATGATAAAATCTTTGTTGAATGATGTGATCCAGCCTAAGCCAGCCTCGATAGGCGATGTCGTGTCATCGATATCGTGACCATATAAGCAATAGCCTTTTTCGGTACGCAGCGTGTCGCGCGCGCCTAGTCCAACCGGCAGAATACCGAATTCTTCACCTGCTTCGAAGATCGCGTTCCACATCGCTAACGCGTTTTCGTTTTTCACGTAGATCTCGAATCCGCCCGCACCCGTATATCCCGTATTCGAGATGATGATATCAGAGAAACCAGCCATTTCACCTATTTTGAAGGAATAATACGGCATGTCTGCTAGCGTAACAGACGTTAATTTTTGTAGTGCCAAAATCGCCTTAGGCCCCTGCACCGCTAATAAACTATATTCGTCACTGCGATTCACCATCTCCACCCCAAAGGTATTA
>JBIILT010000160.1:0-4307 GCA_044338355.1 Aquirufa sp. | reverse complement strand
TGAATCATCAATTCATCGATCACCACGTGCGGAGGCTGGTTCATCACATAATAAATGCTGTTTGCCATATCTTCTGGGCTTAACCAACCAGCATGCGAAGGATCTCCAGCAGGGTCTGCATGAAAATGAGAGTCCACTAATCCAGAATAAACAGTGCTTACTTTAATGCCGTCTTTTCGGACTTCTTTACGCAAGGCTTCGGTGAACGCGTGCTGCGCATATTTTGAAGCACAATAAAGCGAACCTCCGTCAAAAACGCGCTTCGCCACGTCAGAAGCAATCGTAATGAAGTGGCCTTTTTTTGCGGCTTTCATATGTGTCATTACTTTCTGAGAGAAAAGAAAAGTTCCCTTTACATTCGTATCAAATACCTGATCCCATTGCATGGAAGTATAAGATTCTGTAGGCCCAAAAGCCCCAATCCCCGCATTATTGATCACAAAATCGATATGACCAAAGGTATGCATCGTCTTTTCTACCGCGTCCGTCACAAAATTTTCATCCGAAACGTCTCCGTCAAAATACAAGGGACGATGTCCGATTTCCGTAATTTCAGCTGCTAAATCTTTTAATTCTCCTTTATTACGTGCCACTAAACTCAATTGAAAATTATTTTGCGCTAGCAAAATGGCTAAGGCGCGACCGATTCCGCGGGAGGCTCCGGTGATGATGGCGGTGGGAAAGTTAGAGTTCATAATTTAAAATTACGTAATATTTCACTAATCTAGGAGGGAGCTTAAAATTTAATCAGTGTCTTTTAAATCTGTTGCTTATTGAATTATTTTTGTATTAATTTATATAATTCTAATCTTAAAGACTATGAAAAAGGTAAATGACATTTTAACAAAAAAGGGAGCGGTGGTCATCTCTATTTCTTCTAAAGCAAAGATTATTGAGGCTTTGCAATTAATGCAAGATAGTAATGTAGGTTCCGTGGTCGTTATGGATCAGGGAAAATACCGGGGAATTTTAACCGAACGTGATTATGCACGAAAGGTCATATTACTTGATAAAAATTCATCAGATACGCTCGTTTCAGAAATCATGTCAGTGGATTTACCAGGCGTGCAATTAGGCAGTTCGATCGAGGTCTGCATGATACTCATGTCTGAAAATAATATCCGCTACCTTCCTGTGATAGAAAATGGGGAGTTAGTAGGAATTATTTCTAGCAATGATTTGATTAAAGCCACAATTCAGGATCATTTGGAAACAATTGAACACTTGAAAAACTACATACATGCGTAGTAAAGTTGCATTTTTGATTAACCCATTAAAGCGGCTTCAATTGAGCTCTTATGTAGAGTGGGTAAATGCTAGAGTACCTTTTCAATTGGAAGTTTTTGATCAAGTGTGGCCCTCGAATCTAGGTGATTTTGATCAAGTTTGGGTGATGGGTGGCGATGGCACTTTCAATTATTTTGTGAACAAATATCCTTCGCTCGAAAAGCCTATCGCCCTATTTAAAGGTGGAACAGGGAATGATTTTTACTGGAAATTATTTGGTGATCGTTCTCAGCTGGCGCATTTAGAAGCTATCCTTGCGGGTCACGTCGAGGCTATAGATGCCGGATCCTGCAATGGGCAACTATTTTTAAATGGTGTGGGTATCGGAATCGAGGGGGAGGTTTTGAAATCGATGGATTCTATTCGCTATTTTAAAGGAGGTTTGGGCTATTATTTAGCGGCTATTCCGAACTTATTGAAGTTTAAAACCTATTCTGTCTCCTATGCAAAAACGGTAGATCGCGATGTTTTTCTTTGCATGGTTTTTAATTCGTCTCGGGCGGGTGGAGGCTTTCATTTTTTCCCCAAAGCCTCCGTGAAAGATGGCCTGCTCGATGTGCTCTTCTGTCAGCCTATTCCGGTTTGGAAAAGACTTTATTATATGCCTATCATTCAATCAGGCAAGCACGTTAATCTACCTATCGTCGAATTTTCTCAAGAGAAAAAGATTTCCATTCAAACCAGTCGCGTACTCAGTGCACAAGTAGATGGGGAGGTTCAAACGGCTGACAAATTTGATTTCTGCGTACTTCCTGCTAAATTTAAATTCATCATTCCTGAACTATGAAAAAAATACTTCTGTTTGCCCTAGTAAGTCTTCAAGTTTTCGCTCAAGACGCCGATAAAAAGAAAGTTTTAGCAAGAATACAACAACAAGAATCGCATTACAGTGCGATCGCACAGAAAATCTGGAACTTCGCGGAAGTCGGATATAAAGAAAAACAATCCTCTGCACTCTTACAGGAAACCTTAAAGCAGGCTGGTTTTACGATTGAATCAGGCGTGGCTGGTATTCCAACAGCCTTCGTCGCTACTTATGGTCAAGGAAAACCGGTCATCGGGATTATGGCAGAATACGATGCTTTACCAGGTTTATCTCAAGATTCCATTCCTACAAAGCGTTCATTAGGAGGCGCATCAGGACACGCTTGTGGCCACCATTTATTTGGGACAGGTTCCTCGGCTGCAGCTATTGCTATTAAAGAGTGGTTAAAGGAAACGGGTGGAAAGGGAACAATTAAATTATACGGATGCCCAGCAGAGGAAGGTGGTTCTGGAAAAGTATATATGGTGCGTGAGGGTTTATTTAATGACGCTGACGTCATGTTACACTGGCATCCAAGCGACGCGAATTCGGTTTCTACGGGTTCATCGTTGGCGAATAAAACAGGTAAATTCCGTTTCTATGGACTTTCCTCTCATGCAGCCGCATCTCCCGAAAGAGGGCGCTCTGCACTCGACGCGGTGGAGACGATGGACTTTATGGCGAATATGATGCGGGAACACGTGCCTTCCTCTACCCGAATTCACTATGTGATTACGAATGGTGGCAAGGCTCCTAATATCGTTCCAGATTACGCAGAGGTCTATTATTATGTGCGTTCTCCTCAACGCGATATTGTTACGGATGTATGGAATCGCTTGGAAAAAGCAGCGGAGGGTGCGGCTTTAGGAACGGGAACACGCTTCGAATTAGAAGTAATCGGTGGGGTTTATGAAATTTTGCCAAACGATAAATTAGCCTCTTTGATGAATGCAAACTTGCAAACGGTAGGAGGATATACCTTGAATCCGACGGAATTAGCCTTTGCAAAACAGATCCAGCAAACGACGGGTATGTTGCAAACAGATTTAGCTGCTACTGCTTCTGTGGTTCCGGGTCGTCCAGATCCGAGTGGCGGTGGTTCCACAGATGTAGGGGATGTAAGCTGGGTAGTGCCTACTATTGGTTTAGGGACAGCTACTTGGGTTCCTGGAACTTCAGCACACAGTTGGCAAGCAGTGGCTGCTGGCGGAACGAGCATCGGTAAAAAAGGAATGATGGTGGCTGCCAAAACCTTAGCAGGAACCGCCATGGATTTATTCAAGAATCCTGCCTTGATCGATGCGGCTAAAGCAGAATGGACGAAGAGAAAAGGGGCTGAATTTAAATACAAGGCTCTTTTAGGTGATCGCAAGCCGGCTTTAAATTACAGGGACTAAAAAATAAAAAGGCTTCGGCCTTTTTTATTTATTTAATTCATCGTAATATTGCAATATAATAACAAGTAAGATGGGAATCACCAAAACAGACCTCTTCACAGAAGAACAAAATGCAATCGCTCAGATGGCCAAAGTACTCGGACATCCTGCGCGCGTCGCTATTTTACAGCATTTGGTGAAATCCAACACCTGCATCAACGGAGATTTAGTCCAAGAATTGGGTTTAGCCCAAGCCACCGTTTCACAGCATTTACGAGAATTAAAAGAGGTCGGCTTCATCCAAGGAACCATCGAAGGAGTCTCCGTTTGTTATTGCATTAATCCAGAAAAGTGGGCAGAATTTAGCCAGCTTTTTGGGGAGTTTTTCGAACATTATTTTATCGCACAAAAATCTAACTGTTGTTAATATGTCAACTTTTCCACGAATGCACGTCTCCCTGTATGTCAGCAATTTAGCGGCATCGGTGAATTTTTACTCTACCTTTTTCGGCCAGCCTGCTACGAAAGTGAAGCCAGGCTACGCTAAATACGTGTTAGATAGTCCGTCTTTAATTATCTCGTTTATTGAAAATCCGGAGCGCGTTCAAGCGAATTTTGGCCACCTAGGTTTCCAAGTAGAGACGGCGGAAGAGATGAATGCCCGTTTAGCAGTAGCAAGAATGCAAGGGATTGTTTCCAAAGAAGAAATAGGAACCTCCTGCTGCTTCGCCATTCAAGATAAATTCTGGGCAACAGACCCAGACGGTGTTCAATGGGAAGTCTACTATTTCTTCTTTGGAAACAATCCCTTGCATTCTTGCTACTGCTAAACGGGCATT
>JBIILT010000278.1:0-4309 GCA_044338355.1 Aquirufa sp. | reverse complement strand
GCTACTGCAATCACTGGTGGATGCTTTTACTTTATATACGCCTGATGAGGTAACTGTATAGGTAGTAGAGTTTGAGTTGCTAATCGCATTTCCATTTAGGAACCATTGGTTATTGGGTGTTCCGCTACTTGTCAGAATTACATTATTACCTGCACAGAAAGTAAGTGAAGAGGAGTTGGAAATAGTTGGAGTTGCAACGACAGCTAATTTAGTTACTAACAAACTGTCTGTTTTAGTTTCACAGCCTAAACTATCCACCTTAGTAATTAAGACTTTTTGTGTTTCAAGGAATGATTTAGCAGTTACATTTAAGGTATCCACTTTTGTGCCAAAATACCAAATATATTTATCCCCTTTTACACTATTTGTAATGGATAATTTAAGTGTATCGCTAGCACAAAAACTGTATTTTGACGTGTTTAAGACAGGCTTTGGCGCATTCTCGCAGAATAATTTAGTTGCGTAGGTTTTTATTTTATCATCATACGTGTCCAATGCAAAAACCTTGTAGGTAGCATTAGCAAAGGTATTTCCTTCTAATGGAATTTTTATGCCAGTTATCGTCGTCTTGTTTTTCGAATTATCGTAGCTATAGTTGAGATTCTGATCAAATACAACTGTTTTTTTCAATACCTTATTAACATAAAGTTCATATCCATATTTTAATCCATTTATGATATTTCCGTTTACGCGGTGTTCATTTAAATTGATATCGACAGAATTAGATAACGTTAATTCAAAACCTTTGAAATTACCTCCGTCTATCCTGTTTTCAGTAATGATTGAGAAGGGGAACGGGGCAATGTTCTTTTTACTTAAAATCATATCCGCCTTTTTTAAGTAAATATCATTTTTAACTGGTAAAGCAAAAGGTACTGTGTAGCTAACTCCACTCGAATCCGGGATACTGGAATTGAAATTCATCGCTAATAAGTGCTCTACATTGTTAACTTCAGTTGGATCTAAATTAGGTGGGAAATATGTGAATGGTTTACTGTTTATTTTAGGCTCTAATAAAACTGGTCTATGGGTTATTAATTTGGCAGAATCCTTAACAACAAATTTCTGAATAAAACGGTAATCAAGACCTATATAAGCTGTATCTGAAGGAAATGTTAACTTGGAGAAATCATATAAGGATACGAATGAAGTTGTTGGATTCGCAGCGAATTGAATTCTAGACTCATTAATTTTGTATTTACTAACAGGTGAATAATTTAAGTCCGATTTTGTGTAAACATTTAAGTAATCTGGTTGCGATGATGTTAGTAATTCATTTTTCCCATCTTTATCAATGTCGTGCAATGAATAGGTGTTTAATCCGGTAAACGATTCTAGGCGCAATGTATTTCCATTCACCGTATATTCTCCACTATCATTAAACAAATTGAAATCAGTGCTTTTGAAATTTTGAGGGTAATTGAAGTTTTCAATAGTTGCTAAATCAGTCAATTTGTACTTGCCCTGACTATCCTGTTTGAAATAGTATAAGGTGTTGAATTTGCCATTCCAGCTTGGGTATTTTAAAAATTGATTTATTCCTCCCAATTCTGGATAAGGCATACTGCCTAACTGAGGGTAAATATCCGTTATCCCATCTCCATCTACATCGATAAAATAAACCCTACCGCTATTGTCCAGAGAAGGTGTCTTATTTTCATTATTCGAAAAGAATTCAGAGGTTACGTTCGTTAAATTTTTGTTTACCACTTCATAAATTCTAAAATATTGCATGGTTGTTCCCTCAGTAAAATTAGTTGTCCCCACTAATTTTTGTACAGGTGATCCATATTGATCACTATAGAAGAACAATAATAAATTACGATTTGATTTATTTGGCAATACCCTAACGTCCTTAGGATCAATAGACCAATTAGGATTCTCTAAGAACTCTGCAGCATTAAATATTTTCTTGAATGAGACTGAATTAGTCTGAAAATTGAAATCTAAATAGCCAAACTCTCTATCTGGTGTTAAGTTTGCAGTGAATGAATTTCCTTTTGAAATAGAAGTTAGAACCTCTTTTTCAGCATCATTATCCATATTTAGTGCATGCATTAAATTGCCTTCTTGAATACTGAAGTTGCCAATGCTACTTATGTCCATAATGTCCGCAAACAAAGTTCCATTGCCTTGGTTTTTATAAACAATGATATTTTGATAATTCGAATCGTAGTTATTCGTAAAATTATCTATTGAATTAAAGAGATTTCTAGCTGAAATGACTATATCTAAATCGCCATCCCCATCAATATCAGTGGTGGAGGTGGCCTGTGGCCATAGAAAACGGACCACATCTTTTTTGATATTATCAGAGTAGGTCAATTTTGTTTTGGTTACGTCATTGATTACTCCATTGTTTATTTCATAGACTCTAGGTGAAAACCATAAAATATCATTGTCGAAATAATAGTCCTCATACTTAATAAAACCTTTAGATTGGTAATATAAATCAAAGTTGTTAACACCTATTTGGTTCAGAGGAGTCGGGTCTTGAAACGTATAGTTGAAGACATATTTTTTGCTACTCAAAGAATCATAAACAACCTTTGAACCGTCGGCAAGAATAATATCTTTTTTCTCCAGGGTGAATTTATAATCCGATGCAATAGATCCTTTTAGATAAATTCTAGGATTCCCTGATGGAAGATCCCACGCCCCATCTAAATATTCTTTCGCTCTCATCATGATATCGAATTTTCCATCGAGATCATAATCTTCTAGTCTATTGCCAAAATAGTTTAATCCATCCAAACCTTCCGTTTGGTACATAATATGGTTATAGCCATTATTTGTTTGGTCTGGCATAAGAAAGCGAAAAGTGGACGGCGAAGTTCCGTTTCTGAAATTGTTCTGTGACGGTTGTGGAGTCACATTTTCAAGTACATCTACTACATTAAAAGTTCTTTCAATAATGGTAAATGTATTATAGCGCGTATTCGTAACCTTAATGGGAACGACTATTTTTTTAGTTTTAATTGTCTCAAAATCAATCGCTGCTTTTATAAATAATTTATTGCCTGATAATCCGATGAAGTCATTCGGATCAACTAATGAAAACGTAAAATCAGCAATTGAAATGGGGCTACTCACGGAGATGGTATCAATATTTGAATTGACTGCGGTATTTTCTTTAAGTTCAATCAATTTTGAATTGAATTGGAAATCAACCGTTGGTTGTAAAAGTTGATCCGTATTATTCCCAGTGAGCAATATTTCATTCTTCCCATCTTTGTCAAAATCATGGAACATAAATTGACCATTAGAATAAGTTTCGTTTATTTTAATTGAATTTGGCTTACCTGTTGAATTGTCATCAGCATAACCAATTAAATTACCTAAACGCTTAATCTGGTATTTTGAATTAACTAAGTCGAAATATTGAAATCCGGTATAGTTATTCCAATAGCCATACCATCCCTCTTTGGGGAAAAAGGGATAATAGGTTGGATCTAAGGCATTAAAGTAGGGGATTATCTCTAATTCTGGATCAGCGTCCATATTTACAAATTGAAAGTTACCGCCATTTTTGGAAGAGACTTTGATATTATTTGTTGTGCCTTCAAAATAGGAAGAGGTTTGATCTATAATAGTCCCATTAGATGTAATTTCGACTATTCTATAATATTGCTGGGATGGATAAGGGTTTTCATTACCTACGGTTGAAAATTCTTTGGCAAAGCAAAAAACAACTTCTTGCGTACCATTTTTATTGATATCTTCCGCATAAACGTCACTTAAAACATAGTTTAAGTAGTTGTCCTTTGAAGCATTATCACTGTAAGGAATGAAATCTTTTAGATCATTGAATGCAAATCCTTTATTCTTATTGTTTAAGGCATAAACAATTCGATTTGGCTTGTGCGCTCCCGATAATTTTTCTAAACTAAAAATTAAATCGCCATATCCATCTTGATTAACGTCCACTAAATAGGGGAGCATCGTTGAAATACGTCTTTGAAAGCCCTCTGACATAAAATCAGCAACTTCTGAGTTCAAAATCTTTGTTAATGAAAATTGGTAGTTTGTATTTTCAATTCTCCAAACGCCATCGCTCACAACAATAATGTCATTGTCTCCGTCTTTTTCTATATCCCCCGCGCTTCCAAACAGTGATGCAGATAAAGGAATACCATCTGGTACTAGGTTTCTTTTATCTACTAATTTGCCATTAGATATTTCATAAAATGTTAATTTCTTTAAATACATTAACTTGTTGTAGGCGGAGGCGGTATCCCCTTTAAAATCAATGTTATCTCTTAATCCTGCTGATTTAGCAAATTCAGGATGAAGCGTGTCAGGGGATTGA
>JBIILT010000159.1:0-4328 GCA_044338355.1 Aquirufa sp. | reverse complement strand
GATTCCGTTAGACCAGCCATTCTTTGGCCTGAATAATCCCGCTTCGAGACCTTCGCGGAATACAAATTGTTTCGATTCGGATTAGAGATTTGGACAAAATCCTTCTCCACTAAAATCTTCAACAAAGTCGCGACCGTATTCGAATGCGGCTTAGGTTCCGGCAATAACTCGATGATGTCCTTTAAGAACCCGCCCTCTGACAAATTCCAAATCACCTGCATGACCTGCTCCTCCGCTTGTGTTAGTTTCTTCATTTTATTTTTTTCGTTGGGCCAAATGTATAACTAAATTTTTAGTTACAAAATATTTCTAACTATTTTTTTAGTTATTTTTTTAAATTATCAATAAGCTGTTCAGATGGGGGCAATATTATGCGGAGATTTGGAAATACAAAATTTAAACGTAACTTTAAAGTTACAATTTCAAATGGACACCATCCGTCAGATAATTGCCTATAAAAACCATTTTGAAGATTTTCTTTTGGCATTAGATATCCGAACCCAGAATAAAATCCATAAAATAATCAGCCTCCTGGAGACGATGGATAGAATTCCATCGAATTATTTAAAACTTATCTCAGGAACGAAAGGCCTGTATGAAGCGAGGGTTCAATTAGGGAGTAATATCTGGCGTATATTTTGCTTTTTCGACGAGGGCAATCTCGTGATACTACTAAACGGATTCACGAAAAAAACGCAAAAAACTCCGAAGGTTGAAATTGATAAAGCGAAAATTTTAATGCGTACTTACTACCTAGAAAAAAATGGAAACTAAATCCTGGAAAAAAATAAAAGACTCGGTCTATGGCGAAATAGGAACCGAGCGCAGAGACGGGGTCGAGAGAGACTTCGAATCTTTCAAAATCGGCCTTCTTTTGCGGAATGCGAGGGAGCAAAAAAACCTAACTCAAGAACAGTTAGGGACAATTATCAACAAAAAGCGTTCTTATATTTCTCGAGTAGAAAACGATGGGAGCAATGTTACCATGAAGACTTTATACGATATTGTTGAAAAGGGATTGGGTGGAAAAGTCCATATTTCTTTCGAAATATGAAAAAAGGGGGGTCTAGCAGCCCCCCCCCTTTTATTAAACCCTTTTCAACAAAAATTTACTATTTTTTTGCTGCGGCTGCCATAGCAGCTGCCTCATTCTCATTGGCTTTGTTATCCCAGAAGTGGTATTCTCCTACGATTTTATCTCCATCCCAACGATCCACAATGTGAATCGGAACGAATACTTCTTTACCAGATGCACGACCTTTTGCTGACCAGACAGCCCAAGTGTCTGTCCATGTTTCGCCATTTCCTAAAGTAATCGTCATAACCCGTAAACGAGATATGTTTATGTTCTCGTACATCTTATGCTGTCCCAGAAAAGTTGCCACATAGCCTGCTTTACCTTGAACATCGACTGCGGTATCATTAGGGAAATAAAGCTTCACATTGTCTGCAATACTTGCCCCATACTTCGTCGAATCGTTCTCTGTATAAGCCTTTAATTGTTCCCTAACGGCTTGCGATTTAGCATCCGTCGAAGTCATCATTCCGCCTAAAGAGTCCTTAGCTGCCTCTGTTGTAGAAGCGGCTGAATCTTGCTTTTGTCCACAAGAAAATAAGGCTGTAGCTACAGCCATCATCATGATAATTTTTTTCATTTTGTATTTATTTAGTAGATAAAGCAATTTTAGTAATCATGGTTGCATTAAGGGCTCTTTTCACCGTTGCTTGCTTCCAAAATTCTTCAGGAGAAACGCCTAATGCTTTAGGAATTGCCTTGTAATAGCTGTCCATCATTTCGTCTAATTTTGATAGTTTTTCAATGCTTTGAACGGTAGTGTAATTAAACTTCAACTCATCGGAAGAGGGATAAAGATTTTTATATAAAGACCAGCCTGAAATATTTCCTGCTGTGACTCTTTCTTCGTGGACCTTTAATACTTTTTGCTCAAATGCTTCGTAAGCAGCGGCATCAGATACTTTCATCATATCGAAAATGATATAATGGTCTTTGTTTGTGCCCGGGTTCGTTCCTGTAATTTTTTTACCAATCGAATGGCGAAGAATTGTTTGGGTACTTGCCGTAGCTGCTGCTAGTTTCTTTAAACCTGGATCCGTTTTTAACATACTACCAAATAATTCCATCGGATAAAGGTGAATTTTATCTAAATCAGAACCCCAATTTACGGTCATGTAGTCGAAGTCGATTCCCTCTGATTTGACGTTGTTGTAGGGAACATACATGGCCCATCCACCAATAAGACCGGCCGCTTTGCGTGCCTCGTGGATGGGAATATATTGCTTTTCAATTGCGATGGCATCATCCATCGTTTTGCCAGGTTGTAATTTGTGGTACGCTACCATGGTGTAACGCGTTTGTGCGAAAGTCGCTGCAGATACCAGCAGGACTAAGGCTAGAGATGTAAGAATTTTTTTCATTTTTAGGTGTTTGATTTCTTAAACCTAAAAATATTCCGATGAAAAGAAATTATGTGATTATTGCCATTTGTTCCAAAAACGGATTTTGGAACAAATCCCCCACTACTGAGGCAACGAAGAAATCCAGCTGCGAACTAATTCAACTCCCTCGTGATGAGTGAGTTGTCGGCCTAATTCCGGCATCATGACGCCGGGATCGCGAGACGCCATGCGGTAGTGTAAAATACTCTGTTCTGGTTTTCCAGGAACTATATCATAACTCAAATTTCCGGACCCTCTACCTGCCGCCACCGGTGCTTTGAAGAAACCGTAAGCCGTGCGATCTTTGGAATCCCAAGTTAAATAAAGACCAGATGAACGAGCGGGACCCGTCGGATTATGGCAGTGTGCACAGTTAATGTCGAGGTAGGCCTTTACTCGATCATCGAGGGAGGCGCTGGCGTCTGAATAGTTAACCAGAGCAGGAATATGGTCTTTTGGTAAGCCCTTTAATAGGCCCGCCGTCTCCCAATGTTGCAATTGCTGGCCATCGTTTAACTGTCTAACCGAAGGACCAATGGGGGTCATTTCACCCGACCGTTCGTGACAACCCTTGCATTGGTTCATATTAGGCACCTGGTATTCGAAGGATTGTTTTTTACCCGCGCCATCTATCCAGGAAACTTGGTCACTTCCGCCGGCCACTTCGAGCACGGCATCCGTTTGTTCTTTGTTCCAAATATAGGGCAAAGCCACCCAGCCTTTAGCCTCATGCAATAATACGCGCGTTTCCATTAAACGCCGGCCCTTCTTCGGATTACGTTCATCAATAGGATAATAGAAGGTTTTTACGATAGCTGTACCTACTGGGAATTGTAAAACAGAGTCTGGATTATAGGCTACCGATTGCCCTGCGGGAAGCCTTACGAAACGTAGTTTCGAGGCATAATCTGAGAAAAGAGGCGAGTTTAACGTATAAAGAACGACGCCATCCGACGGAATTTGCTCCTTTAGGGTTCCTTTGAAAAAACCATAATCAGATAGGTTTTCCTTGTAGTCCGCATCTGCTGAAATCAGGCCAATAAACACTAACAACAAAAGACAGAAAATACGCATTAGAAATTAGTGGTTTTTACATATTCAAAATCACAATCAAACAAATCCTTCCCTTGTTTTAACCCTTTAAAATTATTCCCCGCATCTAGAAAAGCAGTGCTTTGATTTACGTTTTCACGTACACAAATAGAATAATGCAATGGGTATTTCCCGTCTGGACCAACCTTCTTTGGATTTAAAATACCATCGAAAACAACTGCTGGCACGTTGCGACCAAAACCTAAAACGAAACGGTACATTTTACCAAAACGGCTATCCATAGGCACTCGCCTTGGCTTCCGCTCGAAAGTATTATGGTGTACAGCAACGGTGGTCGGATAGGGATCGTATTCTTTATCTTTTATTTCATTCTCTGTCATAAAATAAGAGATAATCGCCACCCCGATCGTGGCATGATTAATGATTTGGTTTTCGAATAACTCCACATTACTCGTTGCCAATACCATCATTCCTGTTCCTTTAGGCACATTTCCTACGATGTTTCCTTTCGGAGCGAAGTTGGCTAAATTATTATCTTGTACGAGGTTGTGGTGAACGCGGACATGACCTCCTTTTTTCTGAACTAAATCGGGTAAATCAAAAACCAAAATCCCCCCCGTATTCCCAATTGCTTTGTTGTTGTAAACGTCGGCATACAGCGAATTTTCGATTTCAATCCCGGCTACATTTTGGTAAGCTGCTGAATTTCGAACGATAATGTGTTTTGATTGACCTACATAAATACCCGCATCTGAAGCGCCGATCGCTATGCACGAATCGATCAACACATTCTCGCACAAGACCGGATAGAGTCCATA
>JBIILT010000012.1:0-15183 GCA_044338355.1 Aquirufa sp. | reverse complement strand
TCGATTATTAACCGGGCCATTTTTGAATAAGGCCGGAATTCCGGGTTGTACGGCATCGGCTGGATTTAACCAAGAACCACGGGCAAATACGCGGGTTGTTCTAGCAAAGTCCGCCGGATTTTCAAGCATAACCGGGGTAGTCAATTCCGGCTCGGCGGCAATGGCTTTTATTGCTAACTTTTCAAATTCCGTGACTTTAAGTGCCGCAGGAACTTCAGGCAATAAGGCCCAAAATCCAATGGTTACAGTCGTTTGATCTGGCTTTGTTTTGGCATTCGTAAATTCCCAAACCAAGTCTTGTTTCCCAGGCAAAGAAGGAATGTTCACGAAAGTATAGGCCCAGCCTTTCACAAATAACCCTTTCGGTTTAGCGTATTTTTCCTGCAGCGTCGTATCTAGTTTTATGCGCGCGATAACCGGTCCTGTTTTTGTGCCTTGGTGAATAGTTAAAAACGTAGGCGCTGGACCCGAGTTTCGACAAGCAATTAACAGCTTGGTTTTCCCCATCATAGGAACGGCCTTAAAGCGCGCGGAACCCTTGTTTCGAACAGCCAAGTATTTGTTATCCGCTAAGGCACTATTATCAAACTGATCTGCCCAATGCGGATGGATTTTAGGCTCCACAAAACGGATCATGTTTCCCCAGGCTTTTTGGGAGGCAACAGGCTGATTTAATAAAAAAGATTTGAGCTGCGCAATCGTTTTTTCGTCTTCTGGTTTGTAATGCTTGTAGGTAGGAGAATCATCCGGAATGTCTTCGTCGCGGGAATTATTAAAGAAGGCCATGTAGCGGTAATATTCCTCATGACGAATCGGATCATAGGGATGGGAATGGCATTGAACACAGCCAAAACTTGTCCCTTGAAGCACCTCCCAAGTCGTATTTACGCGGTCTAGTATAGCTGCCGTACGAAACTCTTCATCCTCTGTTCCCCCTTCATCGTTATTGGTGGTATTGCGGTGGAAGGCCGTGGCGATGTAGTCGCTTTCTTGTGGATTATCCAGCAAGTCCCCTGCGAGTTGTTCCTTAATAAACTGATCGTAAGGCTTGTTTTGATTGAACGAAGCGATGATGTAATCGCGGTATTTCCAAATGCTACGCCCCTCATCTTTCTCATACCCTTTGGTGTCCGCATAACGCGCTAAGTCCATCCACATGGAGGCCCATTTTTCTCCAAAATGGGGGGATTTTAACAACTTGTCCACCTGCTTTTCATAGGCTTCATCCGACTTATCCTTTTCAAATTCCTGGTAATCCGATGGCGTAGGGGGAAGTCCTGTTAAGTCCAAATAAAGTCTGCGCAATAGGTCTGGTTTAGCCGCCGTTTCAGTAGGAGATAAGCCCTGATTTTTTTGTTCAGCTTGGACAAAATAATCCAATTCATTTTTTGCCCATCCACTCGAAATCCCTACCCAACTCAGCGCTTTTTCCCACCAACTTCCTACTGGAACGCTAGGAGCCTCCACGGGTTGGTAAGCCCAATGCTCTCCCCAGGTAGCACCTTCCTTCACCCAGGTCGTTAATAGCTCGATTTCTTCTTTGGAAAGTGCCGGCCTTTGGTAGGGCATCTTCTCCTCTGGATCTTGGCTATGCAGTCGCTGAATAAAACTCGATTGTTCCGGATGACCAGGGATAATAGCCGGCTTCCCCGATTTTGTTTTCGCTAAGGCCTCCTCTTGAAAAAGCAAACTAAAGCCACCTTGCTTTTTCACCCCTCCATGGCAGGAGATGCAATTCTTATTCAGGATAGGTTTTATCTGGGTGCTATAATCTACTTTTTGCGGCTTATTTCCGAAATAATAGGCAGTAATTCCTGCGATGCAAAGGCCCAGAAAAAGGATTATTCTGTTCATTGCCTAGGCCAAAATTGGTTTAATCACTTTCCCGAATACATCAGTCAAGCGGAAATTTCGTCCTTGGAAAGGGAACGTAAATTCTTCGTGGTTGATGCCTAAGCAGTGCAAAATAGTCGCCTGAAGGTCATAAATGGACGTTTTCCCGCTTACGGTTGCATAGCCTAAGTCATCGGTTTCGCCTAGCGACATACCCGGTTTAATTCCACCGCCTGCTAGCCACATGGTAAACGCCTCGGTATGGTGATCGCGACCAAAATAACCTTGTGCTTTTCCTTCCCTATTTTCTTGCATGGGCGTACGGCCAAACTCCCCACCCCATACCACTAACGTTTCTTCTAATAAACCACGCTGTTCTAAGTCTATTAACAAGGCCGAAACCGCTCTATCTGTTTCTAAGCATTTTTGATGCAAACCAAAATCTACCGATTCATTTTTCCCTGTACCATGCATATCCCAACCCCAGTCAAATAACTGCACGAAACGGACCCCTTTTTCTACCATTTTTCTAGCAAGCAAACAGTTATTTGCAAAGGATTCTTTCCCCGGATTCGTCCCATATAACTGGTGGATATAGTCTGGTTCTTTGCTGATGTCCATCACCTCTGGAACGGAACTTTGCATCTTATAGGCCATCTCATATTGTGCAATTCTGGCAACGGTTTCCGGGTCCCCAAATTCCTGATAGGTTTCCTGATTCACCGCATTAATAGCATCGATACTGGCCTTACGCATATCGGATGTTAATCCGTCTGGATTTTTAATGAATAGGACAGGTTCTCCGGCAGAGCGACATTGCACACCTTGGTAAACAGAGGGCAGAAAACCGCTTCCCCAGGCAGATTTACCCGCGTCGGGATTCTTTCCTCCAGAAGCAAGTACCATGAAAGAAGGCAGGTTTTCGTTCTCAGATCCAAGTCCATACGACACCCAAGATCCGATAGATGGCCGGCCCAAGCGCGCCGATCCCGTATGCATGAGTAATTGGGCAGGTGCGTGATTAAATTGATCCGTATACATGCCCTTCAAGAAGGTAATTTTATCTGCTTGAGTGGCTAAATGTGGCATGTGGTCTGAGATCCAATGACCAGCACTTCCTCGTTGTAGGAAATTAGCTTTAGGGCCTAATAAATTAGGAACCCCGCGAATAAAGGCAAATTTTTTCCCTTCGAGTAACTCTTTAGGGCATTCTTTTCCATCAAATTTGGCTAGTAGAGGCTTGTAGTCAAATAACTCTAATTGCGATGGCGCCCCAGCCATGTGTAAAAAGATGACGGATTTCGCTTTTCCGAAATGGGGCGGGATTCTAATTGCCGCTTGTTGTGAGGTAGCCGGTGATTGACAATTCCACAAAGCAGAACCGAAGGCAAGGGAGCCAATGCCCGTACCTAACGACTGTAAAAAATGTCGTCTTGTAGCCAAATTGGCTTCTTTTTCGATCGCTTCTTTTACTAATTTGTTCATTCTGCCTGAATCAGGATACAAGCGGATAAGCCGCAATTTCAAATATACGATTTTGCATAATTATATAAGTTAAATTTTATAATTTCAGGCTAAAATACTACAATCATGAAAAAGCTATTCCTTTTGATGTTGATACCCTTTATTTTTCAGGCCAAACCACTACGTGTCGGTGTTGCTGGCATGACCCATGGACATGTGGGCCAGGTATATTCGGCCATTAAAAAGCCTCAACAAGATGTGATCATCGTTGGTTTTGCAGAACCCAATAAGGAATTAGCCATGTCACTTTTAAAGGAGCAAAATCTACCAGATTCTCTTTGGTTCCCTTCCTTAGAAGCCTTAATAGCTAAAACGAAGCCTGAGGCAATTGCTGCCTTTAATAGTATTTTTGAACACCTGGAAGTAGTTAAAACGTGCGCGCCCAAAGGAATACATGTGATTGTAGAAAAGCCATTAGCCGTGAATATGGATCATTTAAATCAGATGAAAGCGCTCGTTGCCAAACACCCGATACATTTACTGACTAATTTTGAAACGACTTGGTACTCGTCTCATGCGAAAATGTGGCAGATGGCGAAGGAAGAAAAAGTGCTGGGAACTATTCGCAAGGTGGTGATTATGGATGGCCATCGAGGACCTAAAGAAATTGGATGTGCTCCTGAATTTCTACAGTGGTTGACGGATCCCGTTATGAATGGTGGTGGGGCGATTATTGATTTTGGCTGTTATGGTGCAAACATCATGACCTGGTTAATGGATGGCAGAAGGCCGCTTTCAGTAACGGCGGTGACCCAGCAACTGAAACCCGATGTATATCCGAATGTGGATGATGAAGCGAGTATTATTTTGACATATCCGGATTGCCAAGCGATCATTCAAGCGTCTTGGAATTGGCCTTTTGACCGAAAGGATACCGAATTGTATGGGACGAAAGGAATTCTTGTAGCCGATAAAACCAATAAGATGCGTTATGTGAAGGGAGATCGATTTGGAGAGGAAGGAATGATTTCTTTAAGCCCATTACCTCACGAAGTTTCCGATGTGTTCCCTTATTTAGCGGCGGTTGTTCAAGGTCGAATAAAACCAAAGAAAGATTTATCCTCCTTCGAAATTAATCAAGTAGTAGTAGAGATTTTATCAGCAGCGAGGGAGTCCGCGAAAACAGGTAAGGCGGTTCAATTAAAGAACTAATTCGAGTCCCAATACACCTATTAATCCCATAACCGCGAGGATTGTTTCCATGATGGTCCAGGAGCGCAAGCTGTTTTTGATGGATACGCCGAAGTACTCTTTATAGAGCCAAAAACCGGCATCGTTTACGTGTGACAAAACCATCGAACCTGCCCCTATACTGAGCGCCAAAAGGTTTGGATTTGTACCCGAGGAGGCTAATAAGGGCAAAATCAATCCGGCTGTGGTGATGCCAGAAACGGTGGAAGAACCAGTCACAATCCGTAAAACGGCGGCAATTCCCCAAGCAATGATCAAGGGATTCAAGGCTGAATCTTGGGTAAGCGAATGTAAGGCATCCCCCACGTGCATTTCTTGAAGTACTTCTTTAAAAGCGCCCGCTCCACCGAAGGTTAGCATCAGCGGCGACACTTCTTTGATGGATTCCACCAGCCATGCGCTGATTTCCGCCCAAGTAATTCCACGCCTGATTCCGAGTACATACACGGCGGCGAATACGGATACCAAGAGGGCAACCATAGGTTCGCCCAGTAATTCAAAGACAGGCAATTGAACGAATGATTTAATAGCAATCAGCACCACAGGTAGTAATAAAATGAATAGACTCTGTGCTACACTTGGGTTTTGGCCTACCTCATCTACTTCTACAAAAGACATAGGAGTAGCGGGAATGTTTTTTAGTGCTTTCCCAAACAACCAGCCAGATGCTAACATAGCTGGAATCGAAATCAGAATTCCATAACCAAGAGTCGCCCCCATTTCAGCTCCAGGCAAATGCGTCACTAAATAATAGGGCGCGGGATGCGGAGGCAGAAAGCCTTGCGTAATAGAAAGGGACGCCAGCATGGGAATCCCTAAGTAGACTGGAGGTAATTGATAGCGTTCTGCGGTAGACAGCACGAGCGGAGCAAGCAAAAGAAACGCGACAGAAAAGAAAAGCGGAAGGCCTACAATAAATCCGATTACCATGAAGGCAACAGGTAGGTTTTTGGGCCCAAATAAACGAACAAAATACTCAGATAAAACAAAAGTTGCCCTGCTTTTCGCGACCATCTTACCTAACATCGCGCCTAAAATGATGATGGGGATAATGGACCCTAAGGTGCCGCCTATTCCCTTTTGAATGGCAGCGATGGTCTGTTCAGTGGAAAGCGAGCCTGCCATTCCAAGGCCTAAGGAAACGACTAAGAAAGATATAAATGGCTGAAGTTTCAGGACCGAAATCAGGGTCACTAATACCAAAATGGCCAAGCCGATCAGAAGCCAAATACTCATATTTATCGATAGGTTTTTACAAATATAGGATAATTTCGTCGACGAAAGAGGTTGATTCAATCGACGAAAGGGCAACCTGAATGACACTTCTATGTGGAACTTTGTTTAATCAAAAAAACCAACAAAAATGAAAAAATACCTAGCCATTTTAGTAGCTGCCATTCTATTTACTTCTTGTAAAAAAGACGAAGATATTCAGCCTACAGATGACAATGAATTAATCACACGCGTAGAATTAACCTTTATAAATAATGCTACAAATGCTATCGTTAAGTATACTTTTCAAGACAAAGATGGCGACCCGAAGACAGCTCCTGAAAAGTTTGACAAAATTATTTTAAGCAAAGGTGTTACCTACACGATGAGTATTGAAGCTTTTGATGATACTAAATCTCCAGTAAAGGACATTACCTACGAAATAGATGAAGAGTCAGATGTGCATTTATTTGTATATAAAACCACACCAGCGACTTTATTAACGACGACTATTCAAGATATAGATAAGAATGGCTTGCCTATTGGCTTAACCACGAAAGTGCTAGCCTCCTCCACTGCTGGTACAGGTAAATTCAATGTGTTATTGAAACACCAGCCAGTATTAAACGGGATGAAAGTGAAGACGGGACAAGAGGCGGGAGGAAGCACGGACATCGATCTTACCTTTGATGTGGAAGTGAAATAAAACCTTTTTTAATCGTCGAATTAAAGCCCTCACACGAGGGCTTTTTTTATGGTTAGCCTACAAGGTGTTCGTAGATTAAATAATTATTTCATTAATTTGGGATAAATAGAAATAAGACGAATGAAAAAAGCAATTCTCCTTAGCTGCGGCTTACTTGCAGCTACTTTTTTAAGCCACGCTCAAACGGGCAAAGCTCCAGTTGCAATCCAGCCTAAACCTGCCGATTCTTCCGCTGTGAAGAAGCCTGCATCGAAGTTGAAATCCTACGATCAGGTCATTACGAAGGAGGCGAAATCCAAAAAAGGCCTATTCACAACTCATCAGGTAGGCGATAAGTTCTATTTCGAAATTCCGAAAAAACATTTAGGCAAAGACATGTTATTAGTCAGCCAAATCTCTAAACTTCCCAATGGCATCGGCGGAGGCTATGTGAATGCGGGAACTTCCTCGCGCGAGCAATTAATTGTTTGGGAAAAATTCCAAGAAAAAATCTTGATTAAAATTAAATCTTACGCGGCAGTCGCGGCAGATTCATTGCCTATCAGCTTGTCGGTGAAAGCCAATAATTACGAGCCAACCTTGTATATGTTTGACATTGAAACCTACAGCAAAGATTCGTCTAATTTAGTGATCGATGTGACCAAATTTTACAGTAGTGACATTCCGGCAATGAGCGCTTTAGATGCCTCCTTACGCACGACTCACGGGGTGAGAAACTTAGATGCGTCAAGGAGTTTCATTCGTTCTATGAAATCGTTTCCTTTGAACATCGAAGTGTTGCAAGATTTCACCTACAATGCGTCGAAACCATCCGTAACGGCTTACTCCGAGACCATAAGTCTGCAGATGAATCAGTCGATGATTTTATTGCCTGAGAAGCCGATGAAACCGCGTTTATTTGATGAGCGTGTGGGTTATTTCACCCAAAGACAATACGATTATTCCAGCGAGGAATTAAAATCAGATCAAAAAACATACATCCAGCGCTGGCGCCTTGAGCCTAAAGATATGGCAGCCTATAAGCGCGGGGAACTAGTTGAACCGATAAAACCAATCGTTTATTACCTTGATCCTGCCACGCCGATGAAGTTGCGCAAGCACATGAAAAAAGGGGTGGAGAATTGGCAAAAAGCCTTTGAGGTAGCCGGCTTTAAAAATGCGATTATTTGCAAAGATCCACCAACCGCGGCAGAGGATCCGGATTTTTCTCCTGAAGACATCCGTTATTCCGTGATTCGCTATGTCGCTAGTACGACGCGAAATGCGACGGGACCAAGTGTGAGCGATCCGCGTTCTGGAGAGATTATTGAGAGTGATATTATTTGGTACCATAACCATTTGCGTTCGTACCGTAACCGCTTCTTATTAGAAACTGGTGCCTCGAATCCGAATGCTCGTACGCTTGATACACGCGAAGAGGACATTGGCGAGATGATGGAGATGGTGATTTCACATGAGGTGGGTCACGCCTTAGGTTTCCCACACAACATGGGGGCGAGTAGTTCGTACGAAGTGGAGAATTACCGCAAGGCAGATTTCACGAATAAAGAAGGAATTTCTGCTAGTATCATGGATTATGCGCGCTTTAATTACATCGCGCAGCCGGGTGATCAGGGGGTTCGTTACATCCGACAAATGGGGCCTTATGATAACTATGCCGTGAATTGGGGCTATCGGGTGTTACCTGATGCTGTTCGTCCGGAAGACGAAGTGCCTACCTTGAATAAGTGGGTAGAGGCGAAAGCGGGGGACCCTCGATTCCGCTTTGGAAATCAGGGAACGAATTTCGATCCAAGTTCTCAAACAGAAGATATCGGAAATGATCCGATTCGTGCGAGTACGTATGCGGTGAAGAACTTGAAATATGTGGCCAAAAATTTAGCCGATTGGACGAGTAAAAAGACCAATGATTACGAGGATTTGATCGAGTTGAACGATGAATTATTAGGCTCTTGGTCGCGCTATGTGGGACACGTGACGACGATGGTGGGCGGTGTTTATGAGCAATATGCTAAACCAAGTCAAAACATCTCTTCTTACAATCCGGTGCCAAAAGCAAGCCAACAAGCCGCTGTTAATTGGTTAATCGCGAATGTATTTACCAATGTGGATTGGTTGATAAACAGAGAAGTAGTAACGCATAACATGGCGGGTTATATCGATCGAATGAGAAGTTTGCAGGTTAGTCCGATGAACCGAATGTTAAGTTTAGAGACTTTTGCGCGTTTGGATAATAGTGGATTGACTACTGCGAATCATTACAAGACCATTGATCTTTTCCAAGATGTACGCGGAGGCATTTGGAGTGAATTAACTAGCGCTAAAAACATCGATCAATACCGTCGTAATTTACAGAAGGCGTACATCGAACGTATGAAAGCGTTGATGACGGATCAGGCACCTGCGCCAGCTGCTTTTGGTGCCCGCGAAAGCTATCCAGTAGCACAATCCGATGTGCGCTCGATCGTGCGAGGGGAGCTGAAGGCGCTTCAAGCTAGTTTAGCGGCATCGAAGGCGAAGTTTACAGACAAAGAAGTCCGCTACCACTTGGACGATTGTTTAGAGCGCGTGGGGTTGATTTTAAATCCTAGGAAGTAGGGTTATCAGCGTAGCTCTTAATTTATCTAAAATCATCTGCCAGCCGGCCTGTTGCATATCTTCTGGGTTCTGATTTTCAGGCTCAAATTGTTCGGTTACTTTCGTTCCTACTTCGGTAGCTTCGAAAGTAACCTGCATTTTACGACCATCACCGATCAGAATACCGAGTGATTTTTGCTCCTCTATTTTCTGGAAAGTTCCCCAAAAATCAAAGCTCGTCGACCCGTCTCTAGCGGCCATTTCATAGTGAAATTCACCGCCTACCTGTAGATTTGTTTTCGCTGAGGGGCAATGCCAATCTGGCGATGCGAAGTTCCAATGTTGAACGTGTTCGGGACTTGTCCATTTCTCCCAAACGGTAGCTAGAGGAGCGTTAATGGTGGTTTGTACGGTAATGAAAGCCATTTTTATTCTAAATTTATTCGCAAATTTATCAAATGGTTGGACCTTTTCCTCATTACTATGGATAATTAGGGGCTTTGACTATATTTGCACAAACAAAATACAAGCACCATGATTATTGAACCTAGAATGAGAGGGTTTATCTGTTTGACATCTCACCCGAAAGGTTGCGAAAAGAACGTACTAAATCAAATTGACTACGTGAAGTCAAAGGGAGCCATTGATGGCCCTAAAAAAGTGCTTGTGATCGGAGCCTCGACGGGTTTTGGTTTGGCCTCTCGCATCACGAGTGCATTCGGATCGGATGCCGCGACGGTTGGCGTTTTCTTTGAAAAAGCACCTGCAGAAGGCAAAACAGCCTCTCCAGGATATTATAATAGCCTTGCTTTTGAAGCAGCGGCAGGCAAAGCGGGTCTTTATGCGAAAAGCATCAACGGTGACGCGTTCTCGAACGAAGTAAAAACCCAAACAATCGACTTAATCAAGGCGGATTTAGGCCAAATCGATTTAGTCATTTATAGCCTAGCTTCTCCGGTTCGCCAGCACCCAGTTTCAGGCGTTTTGCACCGTTCGGTTTTGAAGCCTATCGGCGACACATTCACGGATAAAACGGTTGATTTCCACACGGGGATTGTTTCGGATGTGACAATTACACCTTGCAGCGAGGAAGATATCGCGAACACGGTTGAGGTAATGGGTGGTGAAGATTGGCAGATGTGGATGGATGCTCTGTTGAACGCAGGTGTTTTAGCGGATGGCGCGATGACCGTTGCGTATTCCTACATTGGACCAAAAGTAACGGAGCCAGTTTACCGAAAGGGGACCATCGGAATGGCGAAAGACCATTTAGAAGCTACGGCATTTAAGATTACAGATGATTTGGCCAAAATAGGAGGCAAAGCATTCGTTTCAGTGAACAAAGCCTTAGTAACTCAAGCTAGTTCAGCGATCCCTGTGATTCCTTTATACATCTCTTTATTATATAAAATAATGAAGGCAGAAGGAACACACGAAGGTTGTATCGAGCAAATCCAACGTCTATTTAGCGCGCGTCTTTATACAAATGCTACAATCCCGGTAGATGAGAAAGGACGTATCCGCATCGACGATTGGGAAATGAATCCTGCCGTTCAAAAGGAAGTAGCTGAATTATGGAAAGGAGCAACCACAGAAAACCTTCCTGCCATTGGAGATTTAGCAGGTTATAAATCGGATTTTGTAAACCTATTTGGATTCGGTTTTGATGGCGTAGATTACGCCGCGGAGGCAAACGAAATGGTGGAGATTCCGGGGTTAATTACGGTAGTAAAATAAAAGGAAAGCCATCTGAGAGGATGGCTTTTTTTATGAGTATATGAATATTTTCGAACGCATGCGTACTGGCGGAATTATCCCACATAGCGACCCACAATGGGCGGAAGTTTGGGAAATTGTGAATCAAACGATTGCGCTTTCTGCTAAGCTGAATGCTTCAAGCAATGTGGATGACATTCGCGCCATTTTATCTGAAATTTTTGGCCAAAACATTGATCCATCTACGACCGTTTTAGCCCCCTTTTCGACCAATTTTGGTAAGCATACGAAAATCGGGAAGAACGTTTTCATTAACCACGGATGTTCGTTTTTAGATTTGGGCGGAATCACGATTGAAGATGATGTGCTGATAGGTCCGCAAGTGAAATTGGTCACAGAGAACCATCCGGTGGATCCGAGTAATCGCAAAAACCTAGATCTTAAATCTATTCATATTGGTAAAAATGTTTGGCTAGGCGCAGGGGCCATTATTTTACCTGGTGTTACGGTAGGCGAAAATTCAATTGTAGCTGCGGGCGCCGTGGTAACAAAAGATGTGCCGAGTAATACGATTGTGGGTGGGGTGCCGGCAAAGTTTATGAAGAAAATAACTTGACGAGTTTTTTGAAATCATAACATTAATAATTTTTATGATTTCTATAATATAGTTTAAATTTTATTATTCATTACTGCAGTTTACTTTTGAATTGCAAACGACTCTGACTCAATTAAATCAGTCTATTGTGTTAGTTTAATTAATGAACATTTAGTTTTCAAAAGCCAAGCATTATTTGCTTGGTTTTTTTTATTCAAAGTATTTCTGCCTGATTTGAGCTTTATTTTCCATTAAATAAGCTAAAAAGGCTCTCGAGACGGGAGACAAATTTTTGTCTTTATGCCAAATTAATTTCCATGTTGTAATAATGGGTAAGCCATCTCTTTCTATGATTTTTAGAGCACCTGATTTAATCTCGTTTTTTATTCCAATGATAGGCATGATCGAATAGCCTAACCCAGCGATAACCGCTTGTTTCACGGCTTCATTTGACATTAGTTCAATTTTTTTCAAACCATCTACCCCTTGTTTTTTAAAGTAGTTTTCCATTATTTTTCGGGTGCCAGATCCGTTTTCTCTGAATATGAGCGGGAGTTCATTTTTGAAATCTTTGTAGTTAAAGGTAGGCGACATTGTAGCCGTTTCTGTATTACCGATGAGGTATAAATCGTTTGAAAGTATGTCAATGGAATCAAATGTAGGGTTATCTAAGGCGTCTGAAACTAAGCTAAAATCGACTTCATTTAAGAGCTGGCTTTCTAATACTTTTTCTCTGTTTGTCACATCAATGCTAATTTCAACGCCAGGATTTGAACGAAGAAAATCAGTCAGAAAGTACGGTAATACATATTTACCTGTTGAAACAATAGAGATTTTTAGACGACCTACTAGTTGATCTTTGAATGCCATGGTTTTGTAATTGATGGCATATACTTGGTCTAAGATTCCTTTAGCTGATTCGGCAATTTCTCTTCCAAAATCCGTTATGTAAATTTTCTTTCCAATGATCTCGAGCAGTGGAATGTCGAACTGTGCTTGTAGGTTCTTGATCTGTATGGAAACCGCAGGCTGCGTGAGGTTTAACTCTTCCGCCGCTTTTGTGATGCTAGTAGTGTGCACCACCTTCAAGAAAATCTGTAATTGATTTAAGGTATAGTTCATAACATATCTTTATGCGTTGTATTATAAACTTAAATAAAAATTATCGATTGTGCTTTGTTTATTTTGTATTTAATTCAATCAAAATTTTATCCGCCCATTACAAACGGGAATAGGAAATTCTCAATGATCAACTTTGAACTCTTATCGTTTAATCTGACTAACCCTACTTTACTTTTTTTCATCTTAGGGGTTTTTGCAAAATATGTTAAGAGTGATTTAGAAGTACCAGCCGCTACAAAGAACTTTATTTCTTTGTATTTATTGTTTTCTATTGGTTTCAATGGGGGGAGCGAATTAGCGGTGACGGGTATTACGACGGAAGTGGTTGTGAGTCTCTTATTTGGAATGTCGTTAGCGTTAATTATCCCTATTTATTCTTATTTCATTTTACGCGTTAAATTAAATTCATCAGATGCAGGTGCTATAGCAGCTTCCTATGGTTCTGTCAGCGCCGTTACATTCGTTTCTGCTGTCGCTTTTTTAGAGATGAATAAACTGCATGTAGGGGGAGAAATGGTAGCCGTCATGGCATCGATGGAGTTTCCAGCCATAATTATGGGGGTTATTTTAATGAATGTATTCCCAGAAAAAACAGTAGAAATAGTTCCCGTTCAATGGAAAGTGGCGATGAAACATTCGCTGACGAATGGAAGTGTGATGATGATTTTTGGAAGTTTACTCATCGGATTCGTATCTGACTCTTCCCAATCCATCGGAATTAAGCATTTTACTTCAGATATATTTAAGGGCTTTTTAGCCATATTTCTATTGGATATGGGAATGGTGGCCGCTAGCAGGTTTAAGGCCTTTAAAAAGCAGGGGTCATTTTTATTGCTTTTTGCCATTTTAGTGCCACTTTTTAATGGTGTTTCCGTGGCCTATATTTCACAATTTATAACAGATGATGTGGCGAATCGACTGATATTCTCCATTTTGGCAGCCAGCGCCTCCTACATTGCGGTACCAGCAGCTATGCGCTTAGTGGCACCTAAAGCAGACCCAGGAATCTATATTCCCATGGCATTAGGTGTCACATTTCCATTAAATATCACCTTAGGGTTACCATTCTACATGCAAATTATCCATGGCTAGTGAACATTATTTCAAGGGGAAGAAAGTCGTGATTGCAACAAAACACGGGAAGGAAATAGTTGTAGGGCCGGCGCTTGGAAAATCATTTGGGATGGATTGTTCCGTTTCTAAGAATTTAGATACCGATTTATGGGGGACATTTACTGGAGAAGTGGAGCGTATTTTAACACCAGTGGAGGCGGCTAGGCAGAAATGTATTTTAGCGTTAGAGGAATGTGATGCGGATTTTGCGGTAGGTTCGGAAGGATCTTTTGGCCCACATCCTACCCTTTATTTTTTACCTGCGGATGAGGAATATTTGGTGTTAATGAGCCGAAAAAAGGACTTCGAGATGGTGGTTAAAATGACAAGTTTGCAAACGAATTACGCCTCTTATGACATGAACTCCGAGAGCAACTTAAATTCATTTTTGCAACAAGTAAAATTCCCGTCTCATGGCTTGCATGTGAAAGGTCCAGAGGGATACCTGGAGAAAGGGATTAGGTCAGAAAATCGATTAAACCAGGCGATTCAGGAAGCGGTCAAAAGATCTGGAACCTATACGCTCGAAACCGATATGCGTGCGATGAACAATCCGACCCGAATGTCTGTTATTCAGGAGCTGACTGGAAAATTAGTCGAGAAAATGAGGAGTTGTTGTCCTAGCTGCCAAAGACCCGGATTTAGTCCTACCGATGTCATTCGTGGCCTAGTGTGTTCTAGTTGCTCCTTACCTACTAATTCGGTTAAATCCGTTATTTATAGCTGTGAAGGGTGCCACTACACAGCTTGTATCGATTTCCCGGAATCGAAAACGACCGAGGATCCGATGTTTTGTGATTTTTGTAACCCCTAAGTAGAGATATGATTACCTCAGATTTATCCTTTGTAAAAGACCAGTTAGAGCGGGGCGAGGTGGTAGGAATTCCTACAGAAACCGTCTATGGTTTAGCCGCAAATATTTACGATGAACAAGCGATTGCGAAGATTTTTAGTACCAAAGGAAGACCTAATACGAATCCTTTAATTGTACACGTAAAATCGATGGATCAAGCGCTTACTCTCGTGTCTCATTTTCCTGTTAAAGCGTCTATTTTAGCGGAGCGTTTTTGGCCTGGTCCTTTAACATTAATCCTGCCTAAAAGCGATTTGATTTCTGCCGCCATTACTGCCCAGCAATCGACGGTGGCGATAAGAATGCCTAACCACAAAACAACGTTAGCCTTGTTGGAAACGCTAGATTTTCCTTTAGCCGCTCCCAGTGCAAATCCGTATAACCGAATTAGTCCAACGCGGGCTGCGCATGTAGAGGCTTATTTTCCTCAAATTCCCATTCTTGAAGGCGGGAATTGCGAGGCTGGTGTGGAGTCTACCATTCTTTCTTTTGATGGTGATGAAGTGGTTTTGTTGCGGCATGGCGCCATTTCAATAGAGGATATTGAAGCGGAGGTAGGACGAATTTTGGACCGCACTTCCTCCGAGTCAGTTCACCTGGCTCCGGGCAGAAGCAAGAAACATTATTCGCCTTTGTGTGAATTAATTATCAGTTATGAACCCTTGTTTATGTTGAGTGCTGTGCAGGAAAAGAAAGTGGGAATTTTATGGTTTAGTGAAGTGAAGATTGCTAGTCCCAAAG
>JBIILT010000158.1:0-4359 GCA_044338355.1 Aquirufa sp. | reverse complement strand
TTCCCAACGAGGGACATATAGTTTCTCATCCATCCAGACATGGTACAAATTATTGCGTGGATCGGTATACTTACCATACTGCCAGTTCGAACGCCATCCAGCGTCAGAACCCTCCACCACGTGCACTAAACGCTCACTTTCACCCTGATGATCGCCATCATTATCAGAGCTGATTAGATTACCATAATTATCAAATACGAATTCATGTGTATTTCGTAAACCGCTCGCATATACTTCAAACTCAGAACCATCAGGATTTGATCGTACAATCACTCCCGAGTTTGGGTGTTTGTATTTTTTACCATCTTTTGCTGTAATATTCGCTCCTATGTCCCCTATTTGCCAATAGATTTTTCCATCTGGTCCTTCTGTTAATCCGGACATACCATGACCTCCAAAGCCAATATGAACGGCGTAGCCAGTTGAGATAGATTCCGGGTTTTTCCATTGCCCATTATTGTGTTTCAAACGCATTAAATCTGGTCCAATAGCCACAAAAGCATCTTTTTTACGAACTAATAAACCACCCGCCACATCGGTTACTTCTTCATTAAAGCCATTAAAAACACGGGTAGATTGGTCTGCATATCCATCACCATTTAAGTCCTCTATTTTGTAGATTTCCTCTTTCTCCACTTTTAAATCTAACCAATCATGTGAACCATCCTTATTCATATCTGCCAGCCAGGTATTTTTTGCGGAATTTTCAGGAGCAAAGGTGCGACGTAAGAATGCACGTCGATCTTCTACTGTTTGGAACCCAATGGATTCGGTCATCCAATCACGGTGACCGCGAATATCGAATTCTGATCCTTTATTTCTATTGGTAGAATTAACAAAAATAGCTCCTTTATCATCCACGGCTATAGCCACAGGGTCCTGCAATAGTGAGTCTGAAGCCCATAGATTTATTTTTAAACCAGGAATAATTTTAATGGGCTGCTTGTCTTTAATGGATTTTGCATTTTCGACGACCTTGCTTTGATCCTCTAAAATGATTTTATAGGTATCATCTTTTCCTTGTTTGCTGCAGGAAAATAGGGCTAATGCGGTGCAGGAATACAGTATTAAACGTTTCATAGATGTAATTAATTTTCTTCGTCCATCATACTTCGGCGTTGTTTGGCCGCCTGTTTGGTGGTTTTGAATCGGTAATTAAAAGTCAAATTAAAAGAGCGCAAACGCCCTTGAGATTCACCCCTAGTAAAGAATCCAGATCCATTTCTAGGATCAATTAAAGTTGATTCATAGCGGTTAATTCGCGAGTTAAAGATATCTAAAATACTTAATGTTAATGTACCATTACCCTTCATAATATCTTTCGATGCTGATAAATCCATCCAGCTCATGTATCCTCGGGATCCTTGTGGAGTTAATTGCGGGGCTTCATAATTAGCCCGAATTTGAAAATCAGTCGCCCCTATTTTAATTCGAGAGCTATGTCTAACAAACCAGGAATAGGTATCACTTTTGAAGGCTGCATTAATATTAGAGGCATCAGCTATGGCTCTGAAGGCATTAAAACTGAGGTCTGCTTTGTAAGCTTTGGAAAAATTCCAGGAGCTAGCAATTTCTAAGCCCATCGATTTTTGATTGGATAAGTTAGCAGGCAAGGTCCTAGCAAAACCTAAGCTGTCAACTGTTCTAAATCGTTCGATTTTGTCAAAGGTTTGGCGATAATATAAAGAGCTACTTATGCTTCCTTGATCGAAGTATTTCAAGTGTCCCAAATCAAATGAATTGGTGAATTCGGGATTTAGATTCGGATTTCCAGAGAAGAAATTTCGGTTATCTGAGAAAGTAACAAATGGAGTTAAATCACCGTAAGTAGGCCTTCTAACCCGTCTTGAATAGCTTAACTGAAATGAATTATCCGGTGTGATCGTATAGGTGAAATGAGCACTAGGAAACAAATTAGCATAGTTTCTAGGGTTCTTCTCCTTTGTTTCTTCTAGTTCTGTTTGGATATCTGTCGTTTCTGCTCTTAATCCGAATTGGTAGGAGAATTTCTTTACCTTACTTCCAAAAATTAGATAGGCGGCTGAAATATTTTCTTGGTAATTAAATATATTATTTAGACCCTGAACAACTGTAAAAATACCCGAAGGCTGTTTTTCAGTGACGATATAATCGTTAATCATATTTCTGAAACTAGTACGTAGACCCATTTCCAGTTTTGCATCTTTACCAATGGGATTCACATAATCAGCCTGCAGAATCCATTGACGTTCAAATTCATCATTTAAGGCCTTTTGCACCATAGAAAGTTCTTGAAAAGGAGATCCATCTGGCTTTTTTCCAATCTGTGTATACAATTGATCTGATCGTTCCCAATAATCTAAGTAGCGTAAATCCGCTGTAAATTCTCGCCCTTTTTTTGCGTAGCTTTTTTTGAAAGTTAACGCATATTCTCCATTCGGTTCTGCTTCTTTCTCATCTTGCTGGCGATACGTGTCACTATATAGTTTGGACAAGTTTTCCCGGTAATCTAAGTAAAAAAAGTCTGTGATACGTCTCACATCCGTACGTCTGTAGATGTATGAGGCCGTTAGTATGGTTTTAT
This sequence comes from Aquirufa sp., assembly GCA_044338355.1. Taxonomy (GTDB): domain Bacteria; phylum Bacteroidota; class Bacteroidia; order Cytophagales; family Spirosomataceae; genus Aquirufa. Next base: position 1,796 of record JBIILT010000158.1, on the reverse strand, counting down.
CGTTGAAGAAATAATCGGCCCCACCTCTAACGTTATTTACCAGACCTGTGACGTTATTGGATGAATTCTGATTTAAATAATTTGTTTGTTTTCCCGTATAAACTTCCTGATAAATACTGTTTCTTCCGGGCGTTCTACGGTAGAAAGCACCATAATTGATAAAGAAATTGAATTTATTTTTTCGGTAGTTTACGATAGCTGTTCCTCCAAAATTCTCCGGATACCCTGATGTCGTTTCAATCGCACCATTAAACCCTTGGTTTTGGTTTTTCTTTAAAACGATGTTAATAATACCAGCCATTCCTTCTGCCTCATAACGAGCGGATGGATTGGTGATGATTTCTACTTTATCGATCAGATTTCCTTGCAAGGATTGCAAGCCAGATGAACCATTTATTCCCGCTAATGTAGATGGCTTGCCATCGATTAAAATGCGCACATTGTCACTTCCGCGTAGTTTTATAGCCCCTTCTGGGTCTACTTGGATCGAAGGTAAGTTTCCCAAAATTTCAGAAGCCGTTGCTCCTTTATTCGCTAAATCTGTCCCAACATTAAATATGCGTTTGTCGAGGTTGAGTTCCATGGACGCTTTTTGGCCCTTTACCACCACCTCATTCAAGGTTTGATTGCTTTCTTTAACCGCAATTAACCCTAGATTAATGGATGAATTAAAGGATTGATTATCCATCTTAAGAGGTTCATAGCCAATACTTTCGATCAATAAATCATATACGCCTGGAGCTATTTCTAGGCTAAATTTACCCTTGTCATTGCCGATTGTACCGGTTACTAGCGTAGAACTTTTAAATAGACGGATACTAGAAAAAGGCACGTTAACTTCCCCTTGAATTTTAATTTTAGTTTGAGCAATTAAGCTAGTGGAACACAATAGAATGAGTATCGGAAGAAGCCGAAAAATTTTCATATACTAGGTTTAGAATTATCTTGTAAGATAGAAAGACAATTTTAAAAAGTTTATACCCTCTTGACCCGATTTTATTCTTATTTTTAGACTATTAACAACCGATTATGAAAAAAGTACTTCTCTTATTATTCATCTCCTTTGTGAGTCAAGCGAATCCTTATCAGGATCAGGCGAAACGAGTAACTATCCACCGGGATCAATGGGGAATTCCGCATATTTATGGAAAGACGGATGCTGATGCGGTTTTTGGCTTAATGTATGCGCAATGTGAAGATGATTTCGCTCGAGTAGAAATGAATTACATTGAGAAATTAGGACGAATGTCAGAGGTGAAAGGAGAGAAAGAACTAGCCTATGATCTTTATATTAAGCTTTTAATAGATGAAAACGAGGCCAAAGAAGAATACAAATCCTCCCCAATTTGGTTAAAAAAACTTCTGAATGCTTACGCTGATGGTATCAACTATTATTTACAAAAACACCCGGAGGTTAAACCCCGACTAATTACCCATTTTGAACCCTGGTTCCCCCTTTTATGGACGGATGGGTCGATAGGTGCTATTTCAACAGGTGATGTGACGGAGCAAGAAACCGCTCGTTTTTATGGATTGTCCTCGCAGGTGGCTAGTGTTAAATACCAAAACCCGGACGAGAAATTAACGGGTTCAAATGGTTTCGCCGTAGGTCCGTCCCTATCTAAATCGGGTCATTCTCTTTTATACATCAATCCACACGTTACTTTTTACTTTAGACCAGAGGTACACGTCGAGAGCGAAGAAGGATTGTCTGTTTATGGAGCAGTTACCTGGGGGCAATTCTTTATCTATCAAGGTTTTAATCGGTATAACGGCTGGATGCATACCTCTTCAGA
>JBIILT010000157.1:0-4367 GCA_044338355.1 Aquirufa sp. | reverse complement strand
GTGATTATACCTTCGTGGAAAATGATTTATTTGGAATCGCTATCGATGGGTTTAATGATAAGCGTAATGCACTGGTATTGCAATCGAATGCCTATGGGGCTCAACGAGATCTATTAGCTTTCGATGATCGACAATTTGATATAGATTGGGATGGATTGTACCGCGTGAGAACGCAGCGTTCAGATTCTTCTTGGGTGGCTGAGTTTGCGATTCCATGGCAGACACTTCGCTATCCCAAAACAGATGGAACAAAAGCGCAAGACTGGGGTATCAATTTCTTTCGAGTGAGACGAGCGAGCAATGAATTAGCCGTTTGGTCCCCGCATCCGCGTTCAATGAGTCCACTCAGGATGGATTATGCGGGTAAGTTATCAGGAATTATCCCGCCGCCACCTACGGCGACTAATATTCGTTTCATTCCTTATTTGTTGCAGGTTTCGAATAATTCGGAGGGAACGGAAATTGGAAATTCATCGGCAAATGATTTTAAACTAGGTGGGGAAATTAAATGGGCCTTAAGTCCTACTTCCATCATGGACTTTACCTTTAATACGGATTTTGCGCAAGCGGACGTAGATAGACAGGTTAATAATATTTCGCGTTTTTCGGTCTTTTTTCCAGAACGCCGTCAATTCTTCTTGGAGAATGCGTCACTCTTCTCTGCAGGTTTAGCACCTGTTAGTGAGGTGGTGGGTGGTTCGATGTACATACAACCCTTCTTTAGTCGAACGATTGGATTGGATGAAAATGTGAACCCGATTGCCATAACGGCTGGATCTCGTTTTGTGTATCGATCAGAGAAAAGAAATTTTGGCGGTATTTTTATGCGCCAAGGTGAGGGAGACGGTGATCCTTTTACGAATTTCTTTGTAGGACGTTATTCGGAGAATTTTGGCAAACAAAATAGAGTAGGAGTGATTGCTGCCACTAAATCATCCCCTACATCTGTTCAATCTACAGGGGCTGTAGATGCCTTTGTTCGATTTAATGATAAGTTCTCTTTTAGTGGTATGGGAACGGTAACAGAAGATAGCCGAAATGGGGATCAAGGATTCGCGGAATATGGACAATTTCTATACAAAACTAATTTAGTAACGCTTTATTGGACCCAAACCCTGGTTTCTGAGAAGTATAATCCGGCCATGGGATTTGTTTCCCGAAGAAATATTTTATCAAATTCTCAAGGAATCGATTTTAATGTTAGAGCCAAATGGTTGCCTAAATTTGTTCGATTTTGGCAACCAGGCGTTTACACAGAAGTTTACCATAGTTTAACGACGGGAAATATCGTGGAACAAAAATTGGTCTCTGGGCCTTTGTGGTTTAATCTGCAAAATGGGGGTGTCATTGGTGGCTATATTGATGCGAGCGTTCAGAACCTTGAAGATGATTTTAATCCAGTGGGTATTCGAATTAAACCAGGTTCGTACAAGTATTTTAGACAGGGATTTTTGTTAGCTAGTGACCCAAGTGCAAAATATTCAGGGTCTACTGAATATGGCTGGGGAGGCTTTTTTAATGGGACATTGCAAATGATTGATTCTAAATTTCGTTTGGCCCCTATCCCGCACATGAATGTAGGTTTAACATGGAATTGGAGTAAGTTTGAAGATGTGGGTGTAGCTCGAGAGACCAAAGAAGTTAATTTATTGATTTTGGAAACTCGAATGGCTATCAATCCGCGTTTGCAATTAATAGGCTTCTATCAGAAAAATACGACTGATGATTTGAATTCAGTGAATATGCGATTGGCCTGGGAATACCAGCCCTTGTCTTATGTGTATCTCGTATTTAATACCTTGAATTACCAAGGATCTGATAGCACCCAACAGAAGCAACAAAGTTTTTTAGCTAAATTGTCCTATCTAAAGCAATTTTAAGATGAAGATTGAATTACGCAGTGACACTTTTACATTGCCCACAGCTGGAATGCGGGAGGCGATGTTTGCAGCACCTTTAGGCGATGATGTATTCGGGGAGGATCCTACAGTAAACGCGCTAGAAGCGAAATTAGCTCAGCTTTTTAACATGGAAGCTGCGCTTTTTTGTGTGTCTGGGACACAATCAAATCAGATTGCTATATCTGTTCATCTTTCTAAAGGTCAGGAGGTCATTTGCGACGAGCTATCTCATATTTATTTATATGAAGGGGGCGGTATTATGGCGAATGCGGGTGCTTCGGTTAAATTATTGAAAGGAGATTTAGGTCGTTTAAATGTTTCGCAAATCCGCGCAGCTATTTCGCCGGATGATATTCACGCTTGCGAAAGTCGTTTAGTTAGCTTAGAGAATACAGTGAATAAAGGCGGCGGAAGTATCTACTCATCAGAAGCCTTGCAAGAAATTTCGGATTTTTGCCGTTCAGTCGGGATTCCACTTCACTTAGATGGGGCTCGTATATTTAATGCTTTAGTTGAATCGGGTCAAACACCGGCACAATTTGGTGCTTGGTTCGACACTATTTCTGTTTGCTTATCGAAAGGATTAGGGGCTCCCATAGGCTCAGTCTTGTTAGGATCTAAAGATTTTATTAAAAAAGCCCGTCGTGTACGTAAGCGATTAGGGGGTGGTTGGCGACAAGCTGGATTATTAGCGGCTGCTGGTATTTATGCATTGGATCATCAAGTAGAGCGTTTGAAGGAAGACCATGCGAGAGCACGTCAGATTGCAGCGGTTTGTGAAAAATTGCCGTGGGTTAAAGCTATTCTTCCAGTTGCTACTAATATTGTGATTCTGGAATTACAAGACGGATTGCCATCGGTTGATAAAGTAGCTGAGTTGAAAGAGAAGGGGATTTATTGTGCTCCTTTTGGTCCTTCTTACGTACGTTTTGTGACACATTTAGGCTTTGATGATTCCGCACTTCAGGCATTTACAGAACGAATTTCTGAGTAAAATAAGCGCTGATGCGCCTTCTATAAGAAATCAATTCTTATGCAGCGAAAGGCGTTTAAAATGTATTTACTTCCCGGGAATTCGGTAGAATACAAGAAAAGACACGATGAAATTTGGCCGGAACTGGGCGAATTACTACATCAAGTAGGCATCCAAAACTATTCCATTTTCCTAGACGAAAGTACCCGAACCTTATATGGATATTTAGAGGCACCAGAGTTAGGTGCTTTGGATTCTTTGCCTGCTCAAGCGATCATGAAACGTTGGTGGGCCTTTATGGCCGACATTATGGAGACGAATTCGGATAATTCTCCAGTATCCATTGATTTAACCCCTGTCTTTTATTTAGCCTAATGAAAAAGCTCCTTTTTTTATTAATACCTTTTGTGGCCTTATCAGCTAAGCCAGATCGCACTAAAGTATTATCAAACATGCATCTCGCGAAAACCTATTTCCAAGGTGTTTGGCCGGATGTAACGAAGGTGATTGTGAGTCCAGATAAGACGCGTCCATCGAATATTTGGACTCGTGCGGTCTTTTACGAGGGATTGATTGAATTGTATAAATTAGATCCTCGGGTTTCTGATTTAAAATACATGGAGGATTGGGGAGAATTTCATAAGTGGTCACTTCGCAATGGTTTAAAGACGAGGAATGCGGACGATCAAGCCTGTGGACAAATCTATTTAGATTTATTTGACTTGAAATCTGATTCGGCTCGGATTAAACCCATAAAAGAGAATATCGATAACATGGTGGCGACGGATAAATCGAATGATTGGTCTTGGATTGATTGCCTCCAGATGAGTATGCCCGTGTTTACACGCTTAGGAGTTCGTTTTAAGAATGAGGCTTATTTCACTAAAATGCATGATTTGTATGCGGATACCAAAGGTAAATTATACAATGCTCAAGAGCATTTGTGGTGGCGTGATAAAGATTTTATTCCTCCGTATAAAGAACCTAATGGGACGAATTGCTATTGGTCGCGCGGTAATGGTTGGGTATTTGCGGCTCTTGTGCGCACGTTAGATTTGATGCCTGCGAATGCACCTCATCGTGCGGAATATGTAAAAGATTTTCAAGATATGGCAGCTGCTTTGTTGCCTCTACAGCGCAAGGATGGGTTCTATAATGTGAGTTTGACCGATGAGTCTAATTATGGTGGTCCAGAATTAACAGGAACGTCACTATTTGTCTATGGAATGGCTTGGGGAATCCGTCAAGGATTATTACCTGCCTCGAAATATCAAAAATCAGTTGATAAAGGATGGAAGGCCATCGATTCATGTGTTCAGCCAAATGGTTTTCTATCCTATGTACAAGGGACAGGAAAGGAACCCAAAGATGGTCAACCAGTTACGAAAACCTCAGTTCCTAATTTTGAAGACTTTGGAGCGGGATGTTATTTGTTAGCAGGATCAGAAATCTTGAAGGCTAAATAGTATATTTTTTAGTTACTTTAGGATTTT
>JBIILT010000283.1:0-4370 GCA_044338355.1 Aquirufa sp. | reverse complement strand
AGACATCATACGTGCGCCCATGGGGTAAGCTAAACCGTATTTTGCAGTGGCATCAGCGTCTGCTTTTCTAACTTCAGGATGATTTGCTAGCCCTAAATAGTTATTAAGAGACCAGTTTAACATTTCTTTGCCCATGAAAGTCATTCTAGGGCCTAATTCTCCTGTTAATTTTGGGAATGAAAAATAATGGTGGGAATAATGGGCGTGTGCACCGATCGGCCCCATGTTATTTACTACCTTCTCGAAAATATCCACTGTTAGTATACGTTTTATTGAAAAAATCTTTAAATAATCACAAAGTTAAATTATATTTTTATTATCGCAATGTTAGTAAATCATAGGATTCTATTAATTTGACATTTCATTTCAAAATAAAACAAAAATGACTAAGTATTTCTTTCTCGTTCTCCTGTCTTTTTCTGTTATCGCCCAAAGTACTCAAAAGCCTTTAATTGAAGGAAAGAACGGTATGGTGGTTTCGACCCATCCAGCAGCTTCTGAAATTGGTTTGGCTATTTTGAAAAATGGCGGTAATGCCATAGATGCAGCAGTTGCTGTCAATTTTGCTTTAGCTGTTTGCCATCCATCGGCAGGAAATATTGGGGGAGGAGGATTTCTGGTTTATCGCGATAAATCTGGAAATGCGATGGCTTTGGATTACCGAGAGAAAGCGCCTGCTGCTGCTAGCAGAGACATGTATTTAGATGCGAACGGCAATATTATTCCTGGTAAAAGTATGACAGGAATATTTTCTGTGGGTGTTCCTGGTACTGTAGCTGGTATGCAAGAAATGCATGATAAATTAGGTCGCTTACCTTGGGATAAGCTATTGCAGCCAGCAGTTGATTTAGCTAGAAATGGATTAGTCTTAACGGAAAAGGAAGCAAGAGGCTTGAATCGGCAGAGATCAGAATTTTTGAGAGAGAATCCAGGCAAAAATTACCTCTTATCAGAAGAGGGAAAAGAATGGAAAGCTGGCGATTTGTTAATGCAAGTAGATTTAGCGAATACCTTGGAATTGATTTTAAAAAAGAAGGCCAATGGTTTCTATAAAGGTCCAATTGCAAAAAACATTGTCAATGAAATGAAAGCGCAGAATGGCTTGATTTCTAAAAAAGATTTGAAGCAATATCGGGCTGTTTGGCGCAATCCTATTAAAAGTCAATACAAAAACTATTCAATTATAGGTATGCCTCCACCGAGCAGTGGAGGAGTTGCTCTTGCGCAACTTTTGCAAATGGTCGCCCCGTATTCGCTGAAGAAATGGGGGACTACCTCTGATTCTACTATTCAGGTGATGGTGGAAGCGGAGAGACGCGTGTATGCAGATCGGTCTAAATGGTTAGGGGATCCGGATTTTGTTAAAGTTCCAGTTACTGAGTTAATCGATCCGTCCTATACCGCTTCGCGTATGGCTTCTATGAATTTTACCCAGGCAACGAAGAGTGATGATATCCAAGCAGGTTCATTTTCAGGCTATGAGAGTCCTGAAACAACACATTATAGCATTGTTGATGGCGAAGGGAATGCTGTTTCGATCACCACTACATTAAATAACTCGTATGGTTCTAAGGTTTTTGTAGGAGGTTCAGGTTTCTTATTAAATGATGAGATGGATGATTTTTCTGCCAAAGCAGGTGCACCTAACTTGTATGGATTAATCGGTTCAAAGGCGAATGAAATTCAACCTAACAAGCGAATGCTATCGAGCATGACTCCTACAATCGTGGAGGAAAACGGTAAATTAAAGTTGGTGGTGGGTACTCCAGGTGGTTCTACTATTATTACCAGCGTCTTTCAAGTAGTCTTAAATACCCTAGAAATGGGAATGAATATGCAGCAAGCGGTAGAATATCCTCGTTTTCACCACCAATGGCTACCTGAAAAGATTACAGCTGAACCATCCCGTTTTTCTGAAGAGCAACAAACTAGATTAAAGACGAAAGGGTACACTTTCGCGCCAGTTTCTAGTATTGGCCTGGTGGAAGGAATTTTAGTGTTACCTAACGGCAACCTACAAGGTGGTGCCGATTCCCGTGGGGATGATACTGTTTCTGCTTATTGAAATAGAGTAGCGACGAAATACGCAGCAGCAGCGGCTGCCGCACCTATGGAAGTTACTTTTAGTGATCCGATGATCGGATTTTGTCCTGTTACTTTACTCTTAAAGTAACCAAAAACTAATAAAGCTAAAATGGTTACTTCAGCCGAATAGATTAATCCGTCTTGAGGTTTTTCTACATAGAAGTAGGGTAGAAGTGGAATGAATCCTCCTGTTATGTAAGAAATTCCGATAGTCAAGGCCGAGTTTCTGGCTCGGTTTGGATTCGGACGTTCTAATCCTAGTTCGAATCGCATCATAAAGTCGACCCATTTATCTTTGTCTTTAGAAATGCATTCAACGACAATTTCTTGCGCCTCAGGACTCAAACCATAATCTTCAAACACATCTCTGATCTCTTGCTTTTCTCTTTCAGGAACACGTTCTACTTCTTCGTATTCGCGTTTCAGTTCTGACTCGTAGTGCTCTTGTTCTGTTTGGCCAGCTAAAAAACCACCTAAACCCATGGCAATGGATCCTGCAACGATTTCAGCCACACCAGCAGTTGTTACAATGGAGGCAGAAGCAACTGCCCCCGAAAGTCCGGCGGCTAGGGCAAATGGAACTGTTAACCCATCAGACATCCCAATTACGACGTCCGTAATGAAGTCAGAACTTTTTAAATGTTTCTCATGCAAATGATGGTCGTGTGAATTCATATTATCGGATGCCGTGCATCATTCGTTTAAGTGGACCATTGGCTAGGCCAAACAATATTACAGAGGCAATTCCGGCCATAATTACAAAAACAATGAAAAAATCATAGAGATTTTTGATCTCAAAGCCTAAGAAACTAGGGAAAACGGTTTGGCCTACTACAGCAGTTGCTGGAGGCAAAAGGGCTCCTAGTGTACCTGCTAAAGCATAACCAGCGGCATTAGCTAAAAACCAAACTCCCATTAATAAGGAGGAGAAGCGCTTAGGAGCTAATTTTGACACTAATGACAAACCAATTGGAGAAAGACATAGCTCTCCCATCGTGTGAAATAAATACATGATGAATAACCATATGACCCCTAATTTTTCATTGCCTAAGTCTTTAACTTTCATGGCGATAATCAAATAGCCAACAGCTAATAATAAGAGACCAATGGCTTGTTTTCCAGGCGAGTTGGGCTCAATGCCTTTTTTTGATAATCGAATCCAAATCCATGAGAAAGGGAAGGCTAATAAGATGATAAAGAAGGAATTCGCATTTTGAACTGAACTAGGCGGTAGCATGATCCCAAAGAAATTCAAATCCGTCTGTTGATCCGCAATAAAAGTTAAGGAAGATCCTGCTTGCTCATAAGCCGCCCAAAAGAAAATAACAAAGAAGGCCACAAAATACATCACCCAAATTCGATCTCTTTCAATTTTAGTCAATGTCTTATCTCTCAGAATTAAAAAAGCTAAACTGATTCCTGCTGAATAAATGACTGGATAAATCCAATCTTTGATAGGATTAGCGACTTCAGTGATGAACAAATAGTGAAATCCAATAATTAAACCTATGAATAAGGCACTGGAAATCACAATAGACTGTGTAGAGAATTCTGCCTTTTCAGTCTCGGCATCATCTTGCTGGCTTTCGCTAAACTTAGGAGCTAAACCAATTTCACTCCCATCTGGAGCCTTCAAATACAGGTTTTTTAAAAGAATGAATAAAATACTTCCGATTAGCATCGCTCCTCCTGCCGCTAAAAAGCCCCATTTGAACGCTTCTATAACTCGAACACCATCTACTTTTACGTCCCCTAACCAAGGGCAAATGAGCATTCCTAGCATGGCTCCCGTATTAATTCCCATATAGAAAATGGTAAAAGCGGCATCAAGGCGGCTATCCCCCTTTGTATATAACTGCCCCACCATCGAGGAAATATTCGGTTTAAAGAAACCATTGCCTAAAATAAGGAATAACAGACCTCCCCACATTAAATTGGTCGCAAGAGACACATCTAAGGTAAATGAACTGGCTGAACTGAATAATAATAGTTGCCCTATGGCCATCGCAAATCCACCTCCGATAATACTATTTCTATTACCAATATACCGATCTGAAATGTATCCACCCAGCATAGGAGTAAGATAACTGAGTCCTAAGAAGCCACCATATAAGATGGCTGCCTCGTCTTGTTTAAAGGAAAGTGCGCTTACTAAAAACAGGGATAGGATGGCGCGCATTCCATAAAAGTTGAAACGCTCCCACATTTCTGTGGAATATAGAAAATAAAGTCCTTTAGGGTGAGAAGTACTATTTGATGACATATAGGTTTGGTTAATTTTTGAT
>JBIILT010000155.1:0-4400 GCA_044338355.1 Aquirufa sp. | reverse complement strand
CTCATCGGAATCGGTATTTTACTGATTGCGTTAAGTCCTTACGTGCGCGGACGTTTTGACCTAAGTGAGGATGGTAAGTTTACCTTAAGCGAATCGAGTGAGGCCATTCTGCAAAGTATCGATGCACCCCTATTAGTGCAAGTCTATTTAGGTGGGGATGATTTGCCCGGAGGATTTAAGCGTTTAAGTAAAGAAACGCTCGACCTACTATCAGACATGCAGACGACCGCGAGTCAGCAAATCGAGGTCGAGGTGATTGATGTCTATGACGCATATCCGACAGAGGAATCCCGTGCTGATTTAACACGTGCTTTGGATTCCTTAGGCATTCCACCTACGAACTTGGTGCACAAGGACAATGGCAAGCAGGTGCAGCAATTGGTTTTTCCGGGTTTAGTGATTTCGAAAGGTGCCTTAAAGACTGGTGTCCTGTTGTTAAAGGGAAATAAATTAGCGAGCCCAGAGGAAGCCATTAACCAGTCGATCGAGGGATTAGAATTCGAGATCATTCAGGGCATTCAGCAATTGCTTCCCCAGGAGCGCAAGAAGATCGGTTTCTTTGTCGAATATTCCACTACCCCAGCGATTGCCCAGATCGATCTCATTAATAGCTTAAAACGCAAATATGACCTGTATCCGGTAGACTTAGCTGCCTCTAAAACCTTAGACGGCCTAGACGGGATTTGTGTGCTACAGCCTAGCCGCGAATTCAGCGAGGAGGATGCCTTTAAAATAGATCAGTTTATTGTCAAAGGCGGTAAGGCCATCTTCCTAATGGACGGCGTGAAAGTAGACACGGTGGAAAAGCAGGGACTGTTCATTAGCCCTAAACGCAATGGCCTAGAGAACCTCCTATTTCATTACGGCCTGAGGTTAAATAATAACCTGGTGAAGGACGCCCAAAACTCCGGCATGATCCCCTTGAATGTGGGTAATCTAGGTGACAAACCGAACATTCAACTCATGCCTTGGCCATCTTATCCGCTGTTAAAAGGCAATCCTACTTTCATTGTAACGAAGAACCTAGACGCGATTTACGGCAAGTTTAGCTCTTCGATCGATACGATCGCCGGAGTGGCACTGCATAAAACGCCGCTGTTAAGTACCAGCAAGTACTCGCAAGTATCGAAGGCTCCGTCTTTGATTTCGGTGAATTCGGCTGGGAAGGATTTTGACCCAGAAGCCTATACGGCAGGTGTTCAAACCGTGGGCTATCTCGTGGAGGGCATGTTTAGATCTGCGTTTCCGTATGCGAACCAGGACACGAACTTTGTGGCGCAGGGCAAGACGTCAAGTGCGATCATCCTAGTGGGCGATGGAGACATCGCGTTGAATGAGGTGAATTATGCGGCAAAACAGGCTTTGCCTCTTGGTTTCGACCCCTTCATGAAGAATACGTTCTCGAATAAAGATTTCCTTTTGAATGCCTTCACGTATCTATTAGATGACAATTCGCCGCTGTTAGCTCGATCGAAATCGATTCAGTTGCGTCCTTTAGATAAGGCCAAAATCCAAGCAGACGGCACCTTCTACCAAGTCATCAACATTGCAGTGCCGCTTCTTTTCGCGACGCTGTTAAGTTTAGCCGTGGTCTTTTACAGAAAGCGGAAATTCAATCGGTAAAAGCTTTGGTAGAAAGCCTAAATTATTTTAACTTCAAGGTTTGAACGGCACCCTGTCGAAAACCCTTTTACACGTATCATAAAGCTAATATATAATGAAGTTTCTAGTCGCCTCTAATGTCTTATTAAAGCAATTATCAGCCATCAATGGCGTGGTTGCGAGCAACCCGATCATTCCTATTTTAGAGAACATCTTAGTGGAATTAGAGGGTAATACCTTGATCTTAACGGCATCAGACTTACAAACGGTGATGACGACGCGTTTAGAAGTAGAAGGATTCGAGAATGGATCAATCGCTTTACCAGCGCGTTTATTGTTAGAAACCCTACGTAGCTTACCGGAGCAGCCGGTGACGATCTCTGCAGATCAAGCAACTTTCGGTGCAGAAATCTCTACCCAAAACGGTCGCTTCAAACTTTCAGGCGAGAATCCTATCGACTTCCCACGTATCCCAGAAGTAGCGAAGAATCAATCGATTTCTCTTACTTCGATGGTATTAGGCGAAGCGATCGCGAATACGTTATTAGCGGTTTCGAACGACGATATGCGTCCAGCGATGACCGGTGTTTTAATCCAGATGATGGGCGATCACACAAACTTCGTAGCGACAGACGGTCACCGTCTAGTTCGTTACCGTCGTAACGATATCCGTCCGGATGCACAGAGTAGTTTAATTTTGCCAAAGAAGGCTTTGGCCCTATTAAAATCCACTCTTCCTTCAGACGACACCAACGTTACTGTAGAATTCAGCCAGTCGAATGCGTTCTTTAGCTTCCAAAGCTTCTCATTAATCTGCCGCATCATCGACGAGCGCTTCCCAGAATACGAGAACGCAATCCCGAAAGAAAACAACGAGATCTTAACGATCAACCGCCTTGAGTTCTTGAGCTCGGTAAAACGTATCTCAATCTACTCGAATAAGACAACTCACCAAATCCGCTTAAAGTTATCAGCAAACAAGCTAACGCTTTCAGCAGAGGATTTAGATTACTCAAACGAGGCGAACGAAGTACTTGCTTGCGACTACGCAGGAAAAGACATGGAGATCGGTTTCAACGCGAAATTAGTTTCTGAATTGTTATCAAACCTTTCTGCGAAATTCGTAGACATCAAATTAAGCGAGCCTAACAAAGCTGGTTTGATTATTCCTTCGGATCAAGATGAGAATGAGGATGTGCTTCTTTTAGTGATGCCGGTGATGTTAAATTCATACAATTAAAACCAAAAATGGTAAATGATAAATGGTAAGTGGTAAATGATTTCGATTTAAGCCTTTTTTCCATTCACCATTCACCATCCACCATTTACCATTAGATGTTATGAGATACCTACTAATTGCCCTTCTATTTGTTTCTTTCGCTAGCATCGCGCAAGACAAGCCCGCTGGCGTACGTTTCTTCGAAGGATCGTTCAGAGAAGCCATGGCCAAAGCCAAGAAAGAGAACAAAGGCATCATGTTCGATGCGTATACGACTTGGTGTGGACCTTGTAAGGTATTAAAGACGAATGTATTCCCTAATCCAGAATTAGGTGCTTACATCAACGAAAACTATATCTCCATAGGTGTAGACATGGAAGCAGGAGAAGGCCCAGCCTTAGCGAACATGTATCCATTAGAGGGTTATCCTACCATCTTCTTTTTAGATGCCGCTGGCAAGGTGAAGAAGAAGGTCTTAGGCCTGCCGCAGGGTGGCGCGAAAGAGCTGCTAGCGATTGCGAAAAGCATTAAATAGAAAAAGCCCCGATCTGGGGCTTTTTTGTTATTAGATAATCCCTTCTCTCTCCGCCTGGTTCTTCATATCGTTTATCGCCACCTTCTTCGTGCTGCGCTTGCGCATCTGGATGTTGATGAATTCTACGAATAGGGAGAATGCGATGGAGAAGTATAAGTAGCCCTTAGGGATGCTGCCTATGGAGTTGCCTAGGATCAATAGTTCGGAGTCGTGGCTCGCTTCTGCTATCAGCATGAAACCGATCATGATTAAGAAGGATAGTCCCAAAACCTGTAGGGACGGGTGATTGTTCACAAAGCGGCCTACAGGGCCCGAGAATCCCATCATGATTAGGGCAGATACGACTACGGCGATAATCATCACCGACGTGTTACTAGTAAGGCCTATGGCCGTTAGAATGGAGTCTATGGAGAAGACCAGGTTAATGAGGGCGATTTGTGTTACGACCTTGCCTACTGAATTAACGGCTTTCTTCGTGGTGGAGATTTCTTGCTCCTCGCCTTCTAGTTTGTGGAAGATTTCATTTGTGGCCTTGTAGATTAGGAATAGGCCACCCGCAAAGAGGATAAGGGCCTGGCCTGAGGGCGCGGCTTTAAACCAGGGGGAGTCGATGTGCATGAACGGTTTTTGGAGGGAAATCAAAATCGAAATACCGAACAACAGGATAATGCGGAAAATCATCGCCAGCAAAAGACCGATATTACGTGCCTTGCCTTGGTCCTCTTTAGGTAAGCGCGAGGCCGTAATCGAAATAAAGATGATATTATCGATTCCTAATATGATCTCCAAAAACGTCAATGTCAATAAACTGACAATACTATCCACTGTGAGCAATGATTCCATATAATTATTTTTCAGCCGTAAAGATGGTGTGTTTCAAGCAGATAATCAACGAAAAAGGCCTCTGAATCAAAAAAAATCACCTTTTTTCAAAGACCCATTTGCATATTTTAAATTAAAATAAGATATTTGCAAACCAATTCAAGAAAATGGTCCTATAGCTCAGCTGGTTCAGAGCACCTGCCTTACAAGCAGGGGGTCCTA
>JBIILT010000154.1:0-4428 GCA_044338355.1 Aquirufa sp. | reverse complement strand
GCCTGTTTGTCGGTCTTGACGGATGAAGTCTACTTTGGCGGAACGTATGCTGATTTTGACTTAGCTAGACGCACGAATCCCAATACGCCACTTTTACGTAAAGACTTTATGATCGATGAATACCAAATCATCGAAGCGAAGTCGATGGGCGCAGACGTGGTACTATTAATTGCGGCGGCTTTAAGTCCTGCCGAAATCAAAACATTAGGAACCCTAGCGCGTTCATTAGGTATGGAAACCTTGCTCGAGGTGCACGATCAAGAAGAATTGGATCGTTCGCTGGGAGATTATATTTCCGTGGTAGGAGTAAATAACCGGAACTTGAAGAATTTCTCGGAGCAAAATGTGGAGGCATCCAAAGTTTTGGCATCCCAAATTCCGTCCCAATTCGTCAAAGTTTCCGAGAGTTGCATTTCTGGACCTGAGATTATTACTGAATTGAAAACCTATGGTTACCGAGGATTTTTGATAGGCGAAAGCTTCATGAAGACCGATAATCCGGGGAAAGCCTTAAGCGAATTTATACGATAGGAATGATGCGCTGGAAAGTATGTGGCATGCGGGACTTAAGTAATATCCAAGAAGTAGCGGCTCAAGGGCCAGACTTTATGGGATTTATTTGGGCACCTAAATCGCCGCGCTACGTGGGTCCTGATTTTGTGATCCCAGCATTGCCAGCAAAAACAAAGGCTGTAGGTGTGTTTGTCAATGAAACAACAGACAACATTATCGCCTTATCGAAAAAAGCAGGTTTCTCTTTTGTGCAATTACACGGAGAAGAATCCCAAAAAGAAATAGAGGCATTGCAAGCCGCCGGATTGCAAGTAATCAAAGCGATTAGTGTAGGCGAAAAAGCCGATTTAGACCTACAGGACACACCGGATTTCTATCTATTTGATACGAAAAAAGGATCGCAAATCGGGGGAACAGGGGAGAAATTTGATTGGTCGCTTTTAGCTCATTATTGCCTGGATATACCCTATTTTTTAGCGGGTGGATTACAAGTGGAAGATGTGCAGAAGGTGAAGAATTTTCCGGGCCTGTACGCTTTGGACTTTAATAGTAAACTCGAAGTGAGTCCTGGATTAAAGGATGTCGAGAAGGTAAAAGAACTAGTAAAACAACAATAGATATGTCATTTCAAGTAGATGAACAGGGGTATTACGGAAATTTTGGCGGGGCCTTTATTCCCGAAATGTTGTACCCGAACGTGGAAGAGTTACGTTCCCGTTATTTAGATATCATAGCGGATCCGGTCTTTCAGGCGGAGTACGATGCCTTGTTGAAGGATTTTGTGGGTCGACCTACGCCTTTATTTAAGGCGGAGCGTTTATCTGCGAAATACAACACGAAAATTTATTTAAAACGCGAAGATTTGTGTCACACAGGTGCACATAAAGTGAATAATACGGTAGGCCAAATCTTAGTAGCCAAGCGCCTAGGTAAAAATAAAATCGTTGCAGAAACAGGTGCTGGTCAACACGGCGTGGCGACAGCTACGGTTTGTGCCTTAATGGGCATGGAATGTATCGTGTACATGGGTGCCATCGACATCGAAAGACAAGCCCCGAACGTAGCGCGTATGCGGATGCTAGGCGCTCAGGTGGTGGCTGCAAAATCGGGTTCACAAACCTTAAAAGATGCGACGAACGAGGCGATGCGCCACTGGATTAATCATCCGGTAGATACGCATTATATCATTGGTTCTGTGGTAGGTCCACATCCATATCCAGACATGGTTGCTCGCTTTCAATCAGTGATTTCGGAGGAAATTCGTAGCCAATTACTAGAAAAAGAAGGCAGAGATTACCCCGATTACGTGATTGCTTGCGTGGGTGGTGGATCGAATGCAGCAGGTGCTTTTTACCACTTCTTGGATGAGCCTCGCACGGCATTAATTGCAGCGGAGGCAGCTGGTAAAGGAGTTAATTCTGGTCATTCTGCCGCTACGACATCCTTAGGAAAATCGGGTGTATTACACGGGAGTAAGAGTTTGTTAATGCAGACGGAAGATGGTCAAGTGATCGAACCCTATTCGATTTCGGCGGGATTAGATTACCCAGGAATCGGTCCTATGCATGCCCATTTATTCGAATCGGGTCGTGGAAAATATTTTGGTATCACGGATGAGGAGGCTTTAGTCGCTGCCGTGGAATGCTCCCAGTTAGAGGGTATTATTCCAGCTTTGGAGACGGCGCATGCTTTAGCCGTATTTGAAAAATTACAAGCAAAGCCGAATGAGATCGTAGTGGTAAACCTTTCAGGTAGAGGAGATAAGGATTTAGCAACCTACCAAAAACATTTAAATTTGAATGACTAAAATGAACCCAATTTCTGCCCTTTTCGCCAAGGCTACCGAGCCTATTTTGAATGTCTACACCACGGCTGGCTTTCCTCATTTCGAGGATACGATGACGGTTTTAACCGCTTTGCAAGAAGGAGGAGTAGATATCATCGAAATCGGAATGCCCTATTCTGATCCAGTCGCAGATGGGGAAACGATTCAGCAATCAAACCAAGCGTCATTAGACCAAGGCATGACTGTGGCGCGTCTATTTGAGCAATTAAAAGATTTGCGTCAAACGATCACCGTTCCAGTGCTTTTAATGGGCTATATCAATCCGGTCTTACAATATGGGGTGGAGGCTTTCTGTGCCAAATGTGCCGCGATAGGTATCGATGGATTAATTCTTCCGGATTTGCCGATGGCAGAATACGAGCGTGAATACAAGGCTATTTTTGAAGCACATGGCCTATTTAATATCTTTTTAATCACTCCTCAAACGACCGATGAGCGTATTCGTCACATCGATTCCGTTTCTAAAGGATTTATTTACATGGTTTCCTCTGCGAGTACAACGGGAGCAAAAACAGGTATTTCCTCCGATCAAGAGGTGTATTTCTCCCGAATTGCATCCATGAATTTAAACAACCCGCGTTTGATTGGTTTCGGGATCTCAGATCACGAGAGCTTCGTGAAAGCATCTAAGAATGCCTCAGGGGCGATTATCGGTAGCGCTTTCGTTAAGATGATTGCGCAGGCCAAAGATCTTAAGGCTGAAATCATTGATTTTGTTCAGTCAATTAATGGTAAAAAGTAGGCAATTGTTTTTGGAAAGAAATATTTTTCCTATCTTTGCAACCCGAATCAGACGATCTTATGCACAAGTGGGCCGCTAAGCGCTGATAATCATCCAAAATACAATTTACAGATGAGTGAATTAATTAAATTCGTAGAGCAAGAAAACGCAGCACGCAGAGGAGAGCATCCAGAATTCGCAGCTGGTGACACGGTTAACGTACACGTGAAGATTCGTGAAGGTAACAAAGAACGTGTTCAGGTTTTCCAAGGTTTAGTAATCCAACGTAAAAACTCTGGTGCTGGTGAATCATTCACCGTACGTAAGATTTCTAACGGTATCGGTGTTGAGCGTATTTTCCCAATCTTGTCACCCAACGTGGACAAAATTGAAGTATTACGTCGTGGTAAAGTACGTCGTGCACGTTTATATTACATGCGTGGTAAGCAAGGAAAAGCGGCTCGCGTTAAAGAAAAGAAAAAATAGGTTTGAAATTTTTTATAGTAGAGAAAAGCTGTTCAGAAATGAACAGCTTTTTTTATGCACTAATATCAGTAATCTCAGCTAGAATTTTACTTTTGTAAATAAATTAAACCTATTGAAATGAAATCAACAGCTGCGAACCGCCGCGAATTCTTGCACAGTGCAAGTATGCTAGGCGGTATGGCCTTTTTACCCTCTTCCATAAAGGACGCCACAAAAATTTTTGCCTCTAAACAGCCGGAACGCATCATCGCACCCCGTTTGAAATTTGGGGTAGTGGGAATCAATCATGGACATATTTATTCCATGGCTAATTCGATCATTCGAGGTGGCGGGGAGTTTGTCTCTTACTATGCTAAGGAACCGGATTTAATCAAAGATTTTGCGAAGCGCTACCCCCAAGCAAAGCTGGTTAAGAGCGAAGCGGAGGTATTGGAAGACCCATCTATCAAATTAGTGCTTAGCTCCATTACACCTAACGAGCGGGCTCCTTTAGGAATCCGGGTGATGCAGCATGGGAAAGACTACATGGTGGATAAGCCGGGGATTACTAGTTTAGAGCAACTAGCTGATGTTCGTAAAGTGCAGAAGGAAACGAAAAAGATTTATTCGATCTCCTTCAGTGAGCGTTTTGAAAATAAAGCAACCGAATTAGCGAGCCAGTTAGTGGCCTCTGGTAAGATAGGTAAAGTGATGCAAACCTTAGGGACAGGGCCGCATAGAATGAGTGTAAATTCCCGTCCAGACTGGTTTTTTGATGCCAAATATTATGGAGGAATTATCACCGATATTGCCTCCCATCAAGTAGATCAATTCTTGCATTTTACAGGCTCAACTCAAGGAGAAGTGGTTGCTTCCCAAATCG
>JBIILT010000153.1:0-4434 GCA_044338355.1 Aquirufa sp. | reverse complement strand
CAGAAAAAAAAGACGAAATACCTCAAAATTGAAAGTAGATAAAGGGTTGTACTAAGGTGTCACGAAATTGAATAATCAGCTGCAATGCGGTTAATAAGAAGATAAACCAAAAAAAGGAAGGGACATAAAAGCTTGTTTCAAAGCCTTTTTGCTTCCAGTTTGATGGAATTAGGATCCAAATCAATAACCCGATTAGCAAGATAGCAAGTTCATTTCTGGAAAACCAAAAACCCATAAAATCCACCTCAGAGGTTAATGTAAACATTTGATTGAGCATGATGAGGGCTGTATCAAAATCCCTTGCTCGGAAGAAAATCCAACAGAAAGAGACAAATACAAAGGTCATTATTCCCCCTATAAAATCCATTATACGTCCATTCGGTAGGTGTTTGTGCAGCGATTTATGAAAGGCTAAAGCCAAACCATGCGCTGCTCCCCAAGCCACAAACTTCCAACTTGCCCCGTGCCAAAAACCTCCAATTAACATCGTTAGAAACAAAAAAACATAGGTATTGAAGGTTCCTTTTCTATTTCCTCCCAATGGAATGTAGACGTAATCTCGCAACCAGGAAGACAGAGAAATATGCCATTTGCGCCAAAATTCAGTCACATTGGACGATCCATACGGGTTATCAAAATTTTCCTTCAAGCGATAGCCTAACAACAAAGCTAAACCGATGGCGATATCTGAATAACCAGAAAAGTCAAAATAGATTTGAAAACTATAAGCAAAAGCGGCTAAAATATTCTCTCCTCCAGTGTAAAATGCCGGGTTTTCGAAAACCATATCGACATATTTTCCCAGATAATCTGCAATTAAAAGTTTCTTTAAAAGTCCTGAAATAATTCGTAATAAACTCTCTTTGTAGCGGCGCGCATCCGGGCTTTCAGGTGAATTAATTTGGCCTAAAAAATCTTTTGCACGCACAATGGGACCTGCCACCAAATGAGGGAAGAAAGTCATATAAAAGGCATAATCAATAAAATTTTTAGAAGAACGAATCTCTTTTCGGTACACGTCCACTACATAGGATATGGACTGAAAAGTATAAAAGGAAATTCCGATAGGCAGAAATAAATCCACCGGTTCGAAATGGGTTAGCAAGAGCCAATTAGTGTTCTCTAAAAGAAAGTTAGCGTATTTGAAGTAGAGTAGAAATGATAAACTAAATAGAACGGCGATGGTGGCCCAAACCCTTTTTGAGGACCCCTCTGTTCGATCGATTAAGCGAGCTAAAAAGTAGTCCACCAGTATTTGAAAAAGGAACAAACCTAAAAAAGGGCCACTCGATTTATAATAAAAAAATAAACTAAAGGCGATTAGATAAATCTTACGCAATGAATTTTGGGTAAATAGAATCGCATAGAAAAATAGAAAAATGCCGAAGACAAATAGGAAAGAAAACTCCGTGAAAAACCAGGGCTCTTTCGTGGAATACAGCATAAATTCACGAAGGAGCTGTTCAAACGGGATCGTCCCTATCGCCTGTTCAATAACCTCTATAATCTGCTGCATTTAACACAATTGCTTTGTATTTTTTAGGATATCCAAAACGTCCCGGTGGCATCATTCGCATCTTCCATCTACTCGATTCTTGTAACCAATTGGCCACATTTCCCATCCAAATTCGATAGCCTGGCAAGGATGGATGTCTTCCATCTACTGCTTTAGGTAAAACTAAGTGTTTCGAGGAGAAAAAGGCAGCGGAATCTGCAGCAGCCTGAAATGCATCCGAGACCACATAATCATTCCCCCAATTCGTAGGACCAATCCAGGCGTAAGGAATGCCATGTAATCGTTTTTGAAAAGATTTAGCGAGGGCTTTTCTTGTCATATAATCCTTAGCTAAAACTTCATTAAGCCCAAATAAAACAAAAACAAAGGTAGGTCGATAGCGTTTGATGATTTTAGAAATAGTATCCGACTTCGCAAAGTTCAAGGTCGTAGCAGAAGCCCATTCCACGGTAGCGACAAGCTTATGACCGTTACTTTGGCAATAATCATTTAATACATTTTTTATTCCTCCCGCTTCAGAATCACCAATCAAAATAACCCGATGGCGAGTAGAATCGTCCAGACTAGAATCAGGCAAAACAGGCTCTGGTATGTCTGAATAAACCATTTTTGCCGTATCCTTAGGAACTATATACGTAGGAATCGTGTCAATTTTCGCTGCTTCAATGATTTTCTCTACTCTTTGCGCGGGTGTTTCTATCTCGAATAACTTCTTGATTTCTTGGTCAGCTACTAAATATGTGTTGGGGATATAACTATACAAATACAGCGCAGAACACGCTAAAATGAAACCAAGAGCCGCCCAAAACAAATAAAACCTTTTCATCTTAATCTATCCGCGCAAAAGATTTTTTCATTAAGCTTATCCAAAGCTTTGCATTCGCCGCGTAGTGTGCCTTTGCCATCGCTCTAGCCCACTTCATCGAATCTGGATCACCCTTTAATTTCTGATAGTATTTTTTGCTGGCCAAAACCTCGCAAAAAGCAATTATACTATCTTCAGGGCGTGCATAATGTGTGTAGCTTGATTTATTTTTTTTGGAATATTTACCTCGTAAACCGAAGTAATTATTTTGTTTAATCGATTGTTTAGACTGTCCAAAACCCGATTCACAAATTCCTACTCCAATGATTAATTTAGCAGGTATTCTGTACACTGATGACAAAGAATCAATCAAAGGTTTGTAACGTTGGATTTTTTCCTTTGTTCCCTCAACGGCGTTCGCCGTTAAATAAATAAACAAAAAGAAAAATAAGACGATTTGCTTCATACAAGGCGAAAATACGAAATTATGCGTGGATTACCACCGTCAAACTCCGTGCACCATGCGCACCTATCACGAGCGATTGCTCAATATCTGCGGTCTTAGAGGGACCGGCTAAAAATAAACCAAAGCTAGAACTAGGCTTTTTTAATTCCTCGTATGCCGCATGCATGTGAGGAACAATTTTCTTTACATGAATAACTAAATGTTGGCAAATAAATGGCGCTACGCGATGTGGCAACGCCTCTTCTGTTAACCAGATCGCACCATTTTCTGCCACGCCAAATTCTCCATCAATCTCCAACACCTCCACCTCTGCTAAACTTAATCCATCCAAGGTTCTAACATATCGACGTCTAGCTGGAAATTCGATTGCTAATTCCTCCGTTGTCATAACACGTGCACCCACCACTTCTAGAGAGGCTCTAAAATCAAAATCAATTGATGCACCAATAAAATCACCTGGATGATTCACGGGTTCAAGTGGCTCAATGTTTCCTAAAATTTGATCTCTTGCGCTCATCGTTTTTTATACCATTCTTGAAAACTCTCTTTAGGTGCCACTGGCATTTCACGTTGTTTGTACCAAGGATTTAATCGTGTATTTAACAAGCTGGAGAAGCGGCGCATAATCGATCCTCCTAATCGGTATATTACCGGATTAGCTAACGTGAATGCCATCAATTTCATTCCAATCGTTTTACCTGCAGGAGCTAATCCCGCCTCCATTAAATCCTGACGCCAAAACCACAATTGCTCATGGATATTGATCTTCACTGGACATACGTTCGAACATGACCCACACAGCGTGCTCGCGAAGGGTAAATCTGCGTTCGCTTTTTTATCTATGTTGGGTGCTAAAATAGATCCGATAGGTCCAGCAACCGGTTGGTGATAGCTATGCCCCCCACTCCTTCTGTAAACCGGACAGGTATTAAAACAAGCCGCACAGCGAATACATTTTAACGAATTCTTGTATTTCGGATCGGCGAGTTGGCGTGTCCGACCGTTATCCAATAATACAATATGCATCTCCTGCCCTTCGCGTGGCTTATGGAAATGGGATGAATAGGTGGTAATTAATTGGCCCGTGGCGCTGCGTGCGAGCAAACGCAAAAACACGGCTAAATCCGCTCTTTTAGGGATAATCTTTTCGATACCCGTGCAGGCAATGTGGACTTTAGCTAAATGAGCGCCCATATCCGCATTACCTTCATTTGTACAAACGACAAACTCACCTGTTTCTGCTACCGCAAAATTCACTCCCGTAATGGCGACTTCAGATGCCAAGAAATGACCTCTTAAATGTTGGCGCGCGGCCTCCGTCAAAAACTGCGGATCCTTATTTCCTTTCGGAGTACCTAAATGTTGGTGAAAAGTTTCGCCTACATCTTCTTTTTTCAAGTGAATCGCAGGCAATACAATATGGCTAGGTGCTTCGTTTCTAAACTGAACGATGCGTTCCCCTAAATCAGTATCTACAACTTCGATGCCTTTGGATGCCAAATAGTCATTGAGATGACATTCCTCGGTCAACATGGACTTGCTTTTGACAATCGTTTTTGATCCTTGCGCGGCGATGATACCATGTACAATCGCATTATGTTCCGCCGCATCAGCTGCCCAATGGACATGGATTCCATTTGCTAAGGC
>JBIILT010000152.1:0-4466 GCA_044338355.1 Aquirufa sp. | reverse complement strand
CTGATTGATCTTCGGCTTGGAAAATGGATTTTGGTAATTCAATGATGGCATTCGGATCTACGTTACCGTAAGCGTCTTCGGCGGAGATACTGAAATCAAAGGTATCGCCTTCGTTTAGTCCCAAAAGGTTCTCTTCAAACGCTTCAGGAAGGCCACTTAGGCCGTGAATAAAGACCATTGGTTCTTTTTCGTCTACGATTTCTACGACATCGGGTTGTCCGTCTTGGTCTGGAAATGCGAGTTGATAAGAGATGTATACGACGTTATTTTTTGCAATTGGCATGGTTTGAGCTGTTTTTTTGCCTGCAAACCTACGGGAAATACTTGAGATATTTTTCCATCCCTTTGGTTTTGCCTATTTTTGTCCAAATAATTTAAACATGCAACAGAGCGCTCAAGAGGTTTTAAAGGATATAAAGCAGAAAAAACTGGCTCCTATTTATTTGTTGCATGGTGATGAGCCTTATTTGATTGATCAGATGGTGGATGCTTTTGAAAAGCAGGTGTTGCCGGAGGATCAGCAGAGTTTTAATCAATTTGTACTTTTTGGCAAGGACCACAGTCTGGGGTCCATTATTGCAACGGCGCGTCGGTATCCGATGATGGCTGAGCGTCAGGTGGTGATTGTGAAGGAGGCGACGTTCATAGAGGCGATGGCGAAAGCGAAGGAGAATGCAAAGGCCAAAGATGATGATTTAAAGGTTTGGGAAGATTATTGTGCGAATCCGACGCCCTCTACCCTGCTCGTTTTGACCGTAAAATCGTTGCTTTCAGATAAATCTAAGGTGTTTTCTGCTTTAGTGAAGCACGGGGTGATAGTTACGTCGAAGAAGGTTTCGGAGGATAAGTTAGGCGCTTGGTTAGTGGATTATTTAGGCCAAAGAGGGTTAAAAATTCAGCCTGCCACCGTCGAATTGATGGTTTCTTATGTAGGCGCGGATTTGTCTCGCATGGCTCATGAGGCTGATAAATTAGTAGTGAATGTGCCTGCAGGTTCAGAGGTGGGATCTACTGAGGTGGAGAAGTATATCGGGATTAGTCGGGAATACAACTATTTTGAGTTCCAAAAAGCGGTCATCCAACGCAATACGGAGAAAGCACAAAAAATTGCTTTTCACTTTGCTGAAAATGCGAAGCAGAATCCAGCAGCTCCTATGCTTGTATTGTTATTTAATTTCTTCTCTAAGGTTTTGCAAGTGCATGATGTGGGAAATGTCTCTGACGGGGAGATTGCTAAGTTAATCGGCGTGAATCCCTATTTTGTTCGTGATTATACGACGGCTGCGAGAAATTACCCTTTAGCTAAAGTGGTTCGCATTATAGAGGCCATTAAAAATGCAGATTTGAAAGTAAAAGGGGTACTGGGTAGCGCTGAAACGGATCGTGAGATTATTTTGGACTTAAGCTTCCAAATCTTACACCTCTAGTTTACAGGAAGGAAGTCATCCTCTTTCACGTAGCCTTGCTGGCTTTCGATAATACTGTACACCCAGATATCACGGGTAAACCAATAATTTATTCTATTTCCCTTCTTTAGAAGTCGTTCTACAGGCGCTGCGGATGATGGGAAGTCCCGCATGTAGGATTTCTCTTTGGTAATTATTCCGTAGTTTAAAAAGCCAGGAAAGTTCGCAAATAAGCCTATTAAAGCGATATATAGGATTAAATAGGTAAATTGGCTTGTTCGAATGCGCTTTTTTTGGAAGACAGAATAGGTCAAAATACTAACGCCATACAACGCAATAAGGAGTAGGAATCCGAGAATCCAAGGGAAGAATTTAAAGTAGAGCCAGTAGATTTGATCCCATAAACTCATTTCGAAGCCATTCAGGCCTTGCTTCTCTCCTATTTCCTCTAAGCGTTTCGAGATTTCAGGTCTCGCGTTCGTGGCCTGAATACTGGATAAATAGTATAATTCCTTCAACCAGTCATTTTTCGCTTTCGCGATATAAGCCAGTTTTAATTTGATATTTTCTGTTTGGTTGGGTTTGGTCTTTAAATGGGACACATAAATTTTCTCTGCACTCAAAAGCCTATTCGCTCTAAACAAAGAATCTGCTAATGCGAGTTGATTTCTATCTATTTGGCTATAAGCCCTTTGGCCAAAACCCAAAAGAAAAATAAACAGAAATGTGATTTTATTTAGACGAATGACTTGCATTATTTAAAAAAGGGTGCTAGTTTTGCACCGCAATAAGGGGAAAAAGTTACTCTTTTGCAAACGAAGGTCAACCAGTGGTTGGACTTCCTTTCGGTTCCAGAGTGAACCATTTTACATATACAATCTTCGGATTGAATGATTCCGTAGCTCAGTTGGTAGAGCAATACACTTTTAATGTATGGGTCCTGGGTTCGAATCCCAGCGGGATCACTTCGTAATAAAAAGCCTCAGAGAAATCTGGGGCTTTTTTTATGTCCCAATTTGAGAAAAATGAAGAATTACCATTTTTAGTTTCGAAAAGATATTTATATTAGGGCTTCATTTAATCCAAAATCTCATGAAAAAATTAGTATTGGCTCTAGTATTATGTGCTATGTGTTTTAGCCTTCCATCAGTTGCGCAAGAATTGAAAAGCAAATTACTTTTTGAAGTAACATTTAATTTAAAACCGGGTGTAGAGGTCGGACAAACTTTAGCCGGAAAAAGAACCATATATCCAGTGAAGGATGGCTTTTTTGAAGGTCCAAATTTAAAAGGAAAAGTATTGCCAGATGGTGCTGATTGGTTTCTTCAGTTAAATGAAACTTCTAATAAAATTGACGTAAGGGTTACTTTACAAACGAATGAAGGCGAAAATATCTACGTGACTTATCAAGGATTTTTGAACTTAAACGCTGATGGTACCTATTATTTTAGAACAACACCCTATTTTGAAACGAGCTCTAAAAAGCATGCTTATTTGAATAATATTGTAAGTGTAGGCGTAGGGACTATAGTTAAACTAGGAGAAACAGTTTCTTATAAGGTATATCAAATTTTATAATTAGTAGATAATGAAGCCTCAGAGAAATCTGGGGCTTTTTTTATGTAATTAAAGTTAATTCAACTTTTCCCAAAATACTTTTGAACTACTTAGCACTCAACATTAACAACCTCCCCCCATCTTCCACACTCACATAAATTTTACCGTCAGGGCCCATTTTTACATTTCGTATGCGGCCGTTATTTTCGAGTAAAATCGTTTCGTTGCTTGGTACCCCATTGGTCATCTTGATCATGAGCAAATGTCGTCGAACAAGGCTACCCATCAGCAAATTGCCATTCCAATCTCTAAACGAAGGGTGATTTATAAAGGTTAAACCCGATGGTGCGAATGCCGGAGTCCAACTTTTTAGTGGTGCCACAATTCCAGGTGCATTATGTCCGTTGCTAATGGTTGTTCCATTATAATTAATGCCCATGCTATACAAAGGCCAACCGTAATTTTCTTTTGCTTGAAGCATAATCCGGAGAAATAGCCACATCTAGTAATCCTCCCTGCCCTGCAGCTGAAATATTTGTTGGTAAGCCTGAAATGAGTGTATTGCTTTGCGTAGTCGTGTCAAACAAGCGCAATGATCCAGTTTTTTGGGTAAACAGAATATTGCCATTGGGCAAAAAATCAAAGCCCCAAATAATCTCCTGATTGCTTAATAGCGTAGTGACCGTAATTTCAGGAGCACCAGTTAAAGGAGCAGTAACAGGTTCATCCTCTTTTGAACATGAAACAACAAATACAATTGCTAAGATCCAATTACCTAAATAGTGCTTTATCTGCATAAAAAGTGCCAAAAGGTATGAGTGAAGCTAAAAAAGCACCGACTATTTTGGTAAAGTTCCACCGATGTATAAACGAAACCTGCAGCAGTAACATGACATATAGAACGAAAAGAATTCCGTGTGCTAAACCCACCACATAATTGGGCTGTGGCATAGCATATTTGTATTTCAAAATCATCGTAAAACCTAGCAGTAAATACGAAAAACCCTCTAAAAAGGCTACAATTCGTAGTCGCCCTAATGCAGTTTTTAATAAATTTTTAACCATTGTGTTAAATATGAGGTAATGTATTTACTGCTAATTTAAGGAATCATCCATTGAAAACTTCCATCGGTATAATCAAAGAATGCCCTGCGATGCCCCGCATAATTTAACCATAACCAATCGATGGATTGAACCTGAATGGAAACAATCCCAAAGTTTGAATAACCCATTTCAATTTCGGCTAAATTAAAGTTTTCTTGCTCTATGTCCTCTGAAAGTCCGCTGGTTAGAATTTCCGCGAAACTTGAAGGACTGTGAAGCGTTAGGTAACATCTACGGCTGGAGGAGGAAGTATTTTTCCAGGCCTCAGCCGTTAAGTCGTTTGTGTAATGCAATACAGCATATCCCTTCACGCGTAGTTGAATCCGATCTCCTGCATCATAAAATAAAGCACTAATCGATGGATTTAGGGATAGTTCTTTCCACTTAGGACTTCAAATG